>JBEAYO010000182.1:0-6893 GCA_041159285.1 Bacteroidota bacterium
TTCAATAAAACTGGTTCTTGGCGGCTTCCGCCGCCAAGGGTCTTTTGGGACAGCCTCCACTGCCCTGCCTGGATTCAGGAAAGGGCATCAATGCCTGACGCTGGATGCCTTGGGATGTTTTTATCAAAAAACATTGCCGGTCTATTATTAAGAAAAAAAAGTAACTGTCTGGCAACCCATGCAGATATTGCTCGTTTTGCGGCAACGGCGGCAGGCAGCGCGCCTGAGCGCGCCGCCCCGCACCCTTTTCGGGAGGCCAGCTGCATCTGCAAGGGGTGATAAACAGATACGAAAAAAATATAAAACTTTTGATTGTAAGCCATTGATTTGCATAATTGGAACATTTTATGATTAGACAACAATTAAGGTGAGAATTTTATTTGTAGGCCAGTACCCAAATATCCGGTGAAGCTCTTTATCTTCGCAGTCTGAAAGAACCACTGGCCTCCTCTCCCCAATAAGCCCGCTGACAGCTTCTACTTGAAAGGCAAATTGAAAGCTCATTAATTAAACACTCTGGTATGACAATCAACATCAACCTCGACCCGATGCCGAAACTCAAAATGAATTCTTCCGTTTTACCTCTACATTATAATCACATTCTCATTTACAAATCTAAAACCGCTTGATGTCCTAAGCGGCACGTGCGCTTAGATAGAACTGGCAACTTTTTGCAGCATTCCACTGAATCAGAAAGGTCAATCAGAATCTATTTGCTTTTGATACTTCATTGAAGCAGAGATCTCAATGTTAAACGCAACCCCTTCGATGTGCCTTTTGTGTATCATGTTCAGGCAAACATGATTACGCCTTATCTGGCCTGGCTGCCGCTTCCTCACCGGCACACAAAGGCCAGGGCCTGAAGCGCAGAAACATCAGCGAACTTCGAGTTCCCGGTCTGCCTTCGGCTTACAAAAGCCTGAAACTGAACCGCTATAAGGTGTACTGCCCATTCAGTCAAGGAAAACAGAAGGCGTGAATATTGAAGTATGTAGCGCGAAGGGTTAATTTCAAGGTGCCGGGCTCGATGTTCCTTTCCCAGGATACACAGCCCGGCAACCATTGTTTTATCCGACATTTACGCTTGTTCTCCTTCTCCCTTAACTTTGCAGCCAAATCAAAGGCTGTTTTAAAATGCCCCTGCCTTCCGGGGAGCTTTTTCCCTGCAGGCTTTGCCTAAAAGTAGCACCGGCGGCACCTGACTCCAGGAAAAGGAGGCTGTCTCAATAAACTCTTTGGCGAAGTGCACTCCTGAAAGGCCAATGGTAAATCTCCCGATGCATTCATGGAATCAAACCTATTCAAGCAAAGATTCAAGTCACTGAGCCCCCCGGAGCAATCCCTCCTGAAAGTGCTGGCGGTAGCTTATGAGACACTGAGCCCGGCCATCATCCTTCAATTGCTGAAGGAACTCTCCGTGTTCACATCCAAAGGGCTGCCCTTCAGGCAGAAAGACCTCGACGACATCTGTGAGTTGCTCGACGCAGCAGACTGGCTGCGCTACGATTCCAACCAAGGCATCGGCATTGCAGAGAAATACCGGGAACTGACCATGCGGATGGCCGTCGCAGATCCGGATTTTAAAAACACTGCCAGGCTGCTTCACAAACTGCGGCCCTACAAGACCTTTGGCCGGACGCCGGAAAGCTTCGAAACCTGCGTGCGGGAATTGCGCATCAGCCTCTTTGAAGGCAACAAAATGAAGCTGCTCCAGCTGATGGACGAGATCGAGCGCTTCTTTTCCCGGGAGTGGAACGAGTCTGATTTTTTCAAGAAGGTCTTCCTGCCATTCGACCCGGACTGGGTGTCCTCCATGTCGGCAGACACCCAGGACCTCATCCTGACTTTCCTGATGAATGAAAGCCTGGAGGAGCTGGAACCCATCGATGCATACCTGCAATACATCCAGAAACACAGACCGCCAGCCCGTGAAATGGACGAGGAATTGCGCTGGCTGCTCTACCTGCTGCCCGCCATCATGCGGGGGGAATTTCATGAAAAACACGGGAAACTGAGTTCACTCCCTGCTTTGGCGGCATTTCCGGAGGTGGCCGCTTGTTTCTCCTTTTTTGGCGGACGCAACCACGAGGCGCTGGAATATTTCAATGCCAGAATGAAGGCAGACAAGAGCAGCCGCCTGCAACCCAAGTCCGTCTGGAGGGGGTTCCCCCCCTTGGTACATGCCCTGGCACTGCTCAAGGAAAAAGACCAGGAAAGCCTTTCCACCTTGCGCCAGCTGCTGGAAGGCGGCCTGAACACAGATTATCCCAACATCTGGATGGCGCTGCAATTCACGCTTTACTCCCTGCTCAACCTGAGGGAGCTGGCCTCCAGCCGCCGTCTTTTGAATCCAGAAAACGCACTCGACTGGGTTTTCTGCGGGGCAGCACACTTCTGGTTCAACCTGCCGCTGGCAGAGGACAAGCTCGATGAACTCAAGGAAATCCATTTCAAGGCCGCCAGGAACGGCTACCAATGGGTAGCGCTTGAAATGGCCCGTCTGATTGCAGAGTTTGAGAAAGACCCCCGCACCGCAGCCTCCTACGCGGAGACAGCTGCCAACCTGGAGCGAGAAATCGGCATACTCAGCATCCTGCACGTCCTGCAGCGCCAGGAGACCTGGGAAAGGGCCCTCGAGGCGCTCTTGCAATTGCCGCAGGAAAAGCCGGGAAGCCGGGCTTCACTGGAAAAAACGACCAGGCTGGCCTGGCTAATCGACTTCTCAACACCAAATGCCAAGGTGCAGCCCGTGGAACAAACACTTGGAAAATCCGGCTGGTCTAAAGGCAGGAATGTGTCGCTCAAGCGACTCAAGGAAGGCCAGGTGGAATGCATGAGCGCCCAGGACATCAACACCGTGGCCGCCATCAAGACGGAATTCGCCGGCAGCTATTACGGACAGGTTGATTTCCAGTTCGACTATGAACTGCTGCTGCCGGCACTGGTCGGCCACCCGCTGCTCTTCCTGATGGACAACCCCGCTGTGCCCGTTGAACTCGCAGCGGCCAAACCACAGTTGCTGGTGGAAGAGAAAGACGGCCAGTTCCTCCTGCATTTCTCCCATCCCTTCTCTGCTGCCGGCATCCAACTGGTCAAGGAAACACCGACCAGGTACCTCTTGCTCAAGATCAACCCCCAGCAAGCCGCCATCAACAGCATGCTGGAAAATGGCAAACTCCTGATTCCGGAAAAGGCCAAGGACAAACTGCTGGCTGTGATAGAAAAACTGTCCCCCGTGGTCAGCATCCAGGCCGACATCTGGGGTGAAACCCTCTCGGTGCCGACCATTCACAGCGATCCCCTGCCCCATGTACACCTGCTCCCCTCCGGCAACGGATTCAAGATAGAATTCTTCGTCAAGCCTTTTACCAGTGACCCTCCCTACTTCAAGCCCGGGAAAGGCAGGAAGACCGTCATGTCGGAAATCAACGGACAACCCCTGCGGGCTCACCGAGACCTCGAACTGGAAGCCCGGCTGGCCCAGGAGGTGGAAGTGGCCTGCCCTACCCTCCAAAAAACAGAGGGCGAGCATCAGGAATGGCTGTTGGACCAGGTTGACGACAGCCTCAATGTCCTGCTGGAACTGGAACCCCTGCGCAAAGAGGGTAAAATCGTGCTGGAATATCCCCGCGGGGAAAAACTCCGCATCGCGGGAACAGTGAACTTCAATCAACTCTCCCTCGGCATCCGCAGAGAGCGGGACTGGTTCAGCCTGGAAGGACAGGTGCGGGTGGATGAGCACCTGGTGGTGGATTTCCGCGAGCTGGTTGAAAAGAGCCAGCAGACGGACAGCCGTTTCATTGAAATCAGCGAGGGCCAGTTCATTGCGCTCACCAACCAGCTCAAGCGCAAGCTCGACGAACTGGGCAGCGTGTTCACCACCTCGAAAACCGACATCAGGCTGCATCCCCTGGCGGCACACGTCTTCGATGATTTCGCAGGGCAACTACAGGACCTGGCCGTGGACAAGGCCTGGAAGGAACACATTGCCAAAATCGAGCAATCGCGCAGCCTCCATCCCGCCGTGCCCTCCACACTGAAGACAGAGCTGCGGCCCTACCAGGTTCAGGGCTTCCAATGGCTGACCCAACTTGCCAACTGGGGCGTTGGCGCCTGCCTGGCCGACGACATGGGCCTCGGCAAAACGGTTCAGACACTGGCCCTGCTGCTCAGCAGGGCCGGCGAAGGCCCCGCCATGGTGGTGGCACCGGCTTCCGTGGTGCGCAACTGGTACCACGAAACCCTGAAGTTCGCCCCTACCCTGCGCCCTATCGTCTTCAGCGAGGGCGACCGCCGGGAAATCGTGGAAAACCTGCAGCCCTTCGACCTGCTGCTGGTCAGCTACGGGCTGCTGCAGCAGGAAAGCGAACTGCTAGCCGGACAGCTCTTTTCAACCATCGTGCTGGATGAGGCCCAGGCCATCAAGAACAGGGCGACCAAGCGCTCTCAGGCCGCCATGAAACTGCAGGCAGGCTTCAAGATGATCACCACCGGCACGCCCCTGGAAAACCACCTCGGCGAATTGTGGAACCTCTTCCATTTCCTCAATCCCGGATTGCTCGGCTCCCTGGAGCACTTTAATGAAAATTTTGCCGTCCCCATCGAAAGAAACCAGGACAGGGAAAAACGCCAGCAACTCAGACACCTGCTGCAGCCTTTCCTGCTCCGCCGCCGCAAGAACGATGTGCTCGATGAACTGCCGCCCAAAACCGAAATCGTGCTCGCCGTGGAACTGTCGGCAGAAGAGCGGGCCTTCTATGAGGCCCTCCGCCGCCAGGCACTCTCTAAAATTGAAAGCACAGCCGGCGAGGCCGCGGACAAGCGCTTCAAGATTCTGGCGGAACTCATGCGGCTGCGGCAGGCTGCCTGCCATCCCAGGCTCATACAGCCCGACAGCCAGCTGCCATCCAGCAAACTCAACCTGTTGATTGAAACCATCGAAGACCTGCGGGAAGAAGGACACAAGGCTCTGATCTTCAGCCAGTTTGTGAAACACCTCAAAATCGTGGAGGAATGGGTCAAACAGCAGGGAATCCCTTATCAGTACCTCGACGGCTCCACGCCGCTGCCACAGCGCGACAAGGCCATCCGAGCCTTCCAGTCCGGCGAGGGCGACTTGTTCCTCATCAGCCTCAAGGCAGGCGGCTTCGGCCTCAACCTCACGGCTGCCGACTACGTCATCCACCTGGACCCCTGGTGGAACCCGGCCGTGGAAGACCAGGCCAGCGACCGCGCGCATCGGATTGGGCAGCTGCGGCCCGTGACCATCTACCGACTGGTGTCGGAAAACACCATTGAGGACAAGATTGTCAGGCTCCACGGCGAGAAGCGGGAGCTTGCCGACAGCTTGCTGGAAGGCACTGAGATGAGCGGGAAGATGAGCGCCGAGGAGTTGCTGGACCTGATGCGCTCGTGAGCAGGCCGGGCCTGTCGCAAAAGTTTAGTATTGCCGCCGGATGACCTTCACCTCTACGCGTTGGTTCAGGCGGCGGCTTTTGCGGGCGATGTCTTTGGTCACGATCTTTTCCTTTCCAAACACCTTGATGATCATCCGCTCCATGGGGATGCCCCGCTGGAGCAGCCAGTCGCGCACGCCGTTTGCCCGCAGTGTTCCCAGCTTGAGGCAGTATTCATCGGAAGGGACGTTGTTGGTATGCCCTTCGATGTAGGCTTTGTACTCCGGATTCATGCGCAATAGTTCCAGCACCTTCTCCAGCACCACTATGTCTTTTTCCTCCAGCTGAAAGGAATCCGCCATGAAGTATAGAACGGCGTGGTGCTCCACCAGGTATTCCACCTCCATTTGAAGGACTTCCGTTTTTTGACCGGCTGACGCAGAGGCAGGACTGTCGGGCGGCGAACCGGCCTTGTCCTCCTGTGAGGGGGCAGGCTGTAGGGCCGGTGGCTGCTGCACATCGACAGGTTCAGGGCCTTGAGGGGCACCGGCCACGGCAGCTGATGCCACAACGGCCGAATCCACTGCTTCGGTTGGCTCCGGAGCCTCTGAACTGGCAGGTGGAGCAAGGCTGTCGACAGCCTGGGCAGCCGCCGGTGGAGCCGCGACAGAATCAGCCACCACAGCCGGAGGCGGGGGCGCGGTAAGCACCTCTACCGTCCGGACCTTCGTCACCTGGCATCCATTGGACGTCTCGACCCGAAGGGAGATGGATTTTTTTCCGGCAGAACTGTAGGTCACCTCGTGGGGGCCGGCGCCGCTGGCGGTTTGCGGGCTGGCATCGACACCGAAGTTCCAGACCCAGCTGCGGATGCCCCCCGGGAAACTCGAGGCGTTTTTTATGGTCAACTGCTCACCCTTGCCGATCTTGAGTTTGCTGAGGGTGAAATGGGCCTTGGGGCCTGCGAAAGTCCCCGTGCCGGTGAACTCGATGGAAAAGCCGTTTCCGGTGTTGTGGTAATTGTTTACCATGATGGCATAGCTCTTTCCCGCCTCCATGAGCAGGGGCGCTGCGAAGTTGTTGTTGCTCTCATCGCAGCCCTGGTCCTCCGACAAGTCGCCCTCCCCAGCCCGCAGTCCCGTCGGGCCGGAGCAACGCACCCAGGTGAAGTAAGGCTCCCCGACATTTTCGCCGGCGGCCACGCAGCGCAGGGGGATTTTGCGGGAGCAGGCATTCAGCCCGTCGGGCAGGGCAAACACCACGAAGTCCAGGTCGTCGGAGGGATTGACAGGCCGCAGGGTGAAGGCCAGCGTACCCGGCTTGTCGCAGGTCCATTTGTACCAGACGGACTGCGATTCCTCCGGCAGGCAGATGCCGGCGGGCAATTCATTCTGCTCGCGCCCGGCGGTGAGCACGCTGGGCACCGTGAAGGAGGATTTGTCGCAGAGCACCACAGCCTTGGAGCAGTCTGAAGTGGGAGAAGCCACCGGATTGAAG
>JBEAYO010000183.1:0-6845 GCA_041159285.1 Bacteroidota bacterium
GCTCCAACACCATGCTTCTGGCGTTGCTGGCTGCAGTCCTGCTCATCGCATTTTTCGTCATCATTCAAGTCTCCGACAACCTGCTCCGCATTCAGGCCAAGAAGGTGAATGCCAATGCCGAGGTGTCCCTTTTTCCCTCCATGGGAGATTTGTTCAAGGCCAAGGCACCCGACTGGGTGGACGGCCCCCTGGTGAACCTCGAAAAAGGATTCGACATTAAGCTCGAGGGCGCTGCTGCCCCGGCTGTGGCTGAAGGCGTGAAAGGCAATACTTTCGCCGTGCAGCCCGGCAATTTCCGCGGTGTATCTCCCATCCCAAAAGTGCTGGTTGAAGTCGGCGCCAATGTCAAGGCAGGTGACCACCTCTTCTTCGACAAAAGCAACGAGGCCGTCAAGTACGTGTCACCGGTGAGTGGTGAAGTCATCGCCATCAACCGCGGCGACCGCCGTTCCATCCAGGAGGTGGTCGTACTTGCAGATAAGACGCAGTCCTACCGTGAACTGCCTGCCTTCGATCTGGCCAACAGCGGCCGCGAAGCGCTGGTGGACTTCCTCCTCGATGCAGGTGCCTGGCCGCTCCTCCGCCAACGCCCATTCGACATCGTGGCCAGCACGACGGATATCCCCGACAACATCTTTATTTCAACATTTGATACGGCTCCCCTGGCTCCAGACCTCAACCTGGTCGTGGCCGGACAAGGCGCTGCCTTTCAGGCGGGCCTCAATGCGCTGGCCAAGCTGACAAAGGGAAGCGTGCATCTGGGCCTGAACGCAGGTGGCAATACAGCCCCGGCCAGCGAATTCACCCAGGCTACCGGCGTCGAAAAATATTGGTTTAAGGGCAGCCACCCCGCCGGCAATGTCGGCGTGCAGATCCACCACATCGCTCCCCTGGGCACCAACAGCTGCGTCTGGACCCTCGGTGTGCAGGAGGTCATTACCCTCGGAGCTCTTTTCACCGAACGCCGATTCAATGCCACCCGCATCGTGGCACTCACCGGCGCTGAGCTGAAGACTCCTGGCTACGTCCGCACCTTTGTAGGCGCCAATATCGGCGAGCTCGTCAATGACAACCTCTCCTCAGACGGCGCTGTACGCCTTATTTCCGGCGACGTGCTCAGCGGCCAGAAAAAGGAAATGGCTAACTTCCTGAACTTCTACGACGACCAGGTCACTGTCTTGCAGGAAGGCAATTATTATCAGCTGTTCGGTTGGCTTCTCCCCGATATGGCTACGCCTACTGTATCCAGGGCGCTGCCTGCAGCCATCTTCTCTGATACCAGCTACAAGGCAGACACAAACACCAGGGGTGAAACGCGGGCTTTTGTCGTCACCGGGCAGTACGAAGATGTGCTCCCGATGGACATTTACCCCCAGCACCTCATGAAGGCAGTGATTACCAATAACTACGAGCGCATGGAAGCCCTCGGCATCCACGAGCTCATCGAGGAGGACATCGCGATTTGCGAGTTCGTCTGCACATCCAAGCAACCCCTGCAGCAAATCCTCCGCCAGGGCCTGGACATGATGCACGAACAGGGTTGATACCGCAAGGACAATCCGATTTTTGACCAATCACAAGAAATCTGATTATTCAAAGATATCACAATGAATAAGTTAGCTGAAAAAATAAAACAACAGTACGAACCGTCCAAGGATAAGAAGTTCCTCCATACCCTGTTCGACGGCTTCTTTACTTTTCTTTTCACGCCCAACAGTGTGACCAAGGGGCCCGGCGTGCACATTCGCGACCGCATGGACCTGAAGCGCACCATGGTAATGGTGGTGCTGGCCCTCCAGCTCTGCTACCTCTTCGGCACCTACAACATCGGTCATCAGCACTTTGTGGCCCTGGGGCAGTACACCTCCTTCCTGGATGGACTGCATCTCAAGCTGGTCTATGGCCTCATTCAGATTATCCCCATCTTCGTGGTGGCCCACCTGGTCGGTCTTGGCATCGAATTTTACTATGCCGCTAAGAAAGGGCATCCCATTGAGGAGGGCTTCCTGGTGTCAGGAGCCTTGATTCCCCTGATCATGCCGCCGGACATTCCGCTCTGGATCCTTGCCCTCTCTGTGGCCTTCGCCGTCATCATCGGCAAGGAGGCATTCGGTGGCACCGGCATGAACGTGGTCAACATCGCCCTGCTGGCGCGCGTCTTTATATTTTTTGCCTATCCCACCACCATTTCCGGTGACCAGTGCTGGGTTTCAGGGATTGACTATTCCGGCGCTCAGGTCGTGGGAGAAACCTATGGCTGGGTCCACCACGCATTCGATAGCTTGTTTGGTCTATTCGGCATTGCCACTTTCGGAGCGGGGGGGCTTCCTGTCGCTGACGGCTTCACCGGTGCCACACCCCTCGGCATGGCAATGAAGGGTTGGGAGGAAGTTACTGCCCACTACTCTCCGATGCAGATGCTCTGGGGTACTATTCCCGGTTCCATCGGCGAAACCAGCAAGCCACTTATCATCTTCGGGGCCATGATGCTGGCTGTTACCGGCATTGCCAGCTGGCGCATCATGCTCTCCTGCTTCATCGGTGCTGCCGTGACCGCGATCATGTTCAACACCTGGGGCTTTGATGCCTATATGAACGTCCCCTGGCAGTACCACTTCTACATGGGTAGCTTCTGGTTTGCCATGGCCTTCATGGCTACCGATCCAGTGACGGCTGCCAGCACAAACACCGGCAAGTGGATTTACGGCTTCTTCATCGGCATGCTCGGCATCGTCATCCGCGTGATGAACCCGGCTTATCCAGAGGGATGGATGCTGGCCATCCTGTTCATGAATATTTTTGCCCCGCTGATTGACCACTACGTAGTGGAGGCCAACATCAGCCGCAGGGCGAAAAGAGCAAAACAAACCGCCTGATAGTTGCATTCGACCTGAGTCAGGTATATTTTTGAATCATTAATTTCAATCAAATGCACAGCAATAAATATATCACCGTTTACACAGTGGCCATGACGCTCATCGTGTCCATCGGCCTGGCTGTAGTCGTCACTGGCTTGAAACCGGCACATGACGCCAACGAAGCGGTTTTCAAGAAAAAGGACATCTTCAAGGCCATCAAGGACCAGCTGGGGTCCGACCTGAATGCCATGTCCGACAAGGAAATCCTGGACCTCTTCTCCCAGCGTATCGAGCAGGTGGTGGTAGATGCCAACGGAAAACCGGTTGAAGGCCTGAAGGCTGAAGACATTGACATGGCCAAAGAAGAAAAAAAACCGGAACAAGAGAGGAACTATCCTGTTTTTATATACAAAGGAGAACAGGGCACCATCTATCTCGTATCAGTGCGTGGCAACGGCCTTTGGGATAAGATTTGGGGTACTATTGCCATCAAGGACGACCTTAACACCATACTGGGGGCTTCTTTCGGCCACGCAGCTGAAACGCCAGGCCTGGGCGCTGAGATCACGGACAACCCCAGCTTCTCCAAGCAGTTCCAGGGCAAGAGCCTGTACAAGGGAAGTGACTATGTTTCAGTGGCGGTCGTGAAGGGCAAGGCAAAAGATACCGCCCACGAGGTGGATGGCATCACCGGTGCCACCATCACCTCCAACGGTGTAACGGCTATGATGCAAAAGGGCTTAGCGGCGTATCTGCCCTATTTCCAGAGCCTGAAAAAGTAAAACCGTGCGGCAATATTGCCGGATCAAATGTTCATAACTATTTAAAATAAATTGATATGGCGGAAGTACAAACCAAGACAGCAGCGGAGAAGGAACCCTTTTTCGGCAAAAAGGAGAAGGCGCTGCTGGTTGACCCATTGAATGACAACAACCCCATCACCGTGCAGATTCTCGGCATTTGTTCTGCACTTGCTGTGACCACGCTGGTCAGCAAAGCACTGGTGATGGCGATAGCAGTAACCCTGGTGGTGGCCTTCTCCAACCTGGCCATTTCTCTGTTGCGCAGCGGCATTCCAAAGCAAATAAGGATGATTGTCCAACTGGTCGTGATTGCCTTTCTGGTGACCGTAGTCGAGCAGATGCTCAAGGCGGCCAATTATCCGATCTGGAAGGAACTCTCCGTTTACATCGGTCTGATCATCACGAACTGCATCGTGATGGGACGTCTGGAGGCCTATGCAATGGCCAACAGCCCCTGGCGTTCTTTCCTTGACGGCATCGGTAATGGTGCAGGCTACGGCATCATCCTGATCATTGTCTCTGCCATCCGCGAGGTGTTCGGCAAGGGTAGCTTCATGGATTACAAAATCATCGGCAACACTTCTGAATACTTAATCGACACGACCACCAATCCCTATTTCTCCTGGTACATGCCGAACAACATCATGGTGCTGCCAGCGGCGGCCCTCTTCGTGATCGGCGCCATCATCTGGATTCAGCGTGCCAGGAACAAAAAGCTGGTGGACGTGAGCTGATGGCTTGCCTCCTGCAGGATTAACCTGAATATTTAATCTGTAAAATAGAAAGAAATATGGGCGACTTACTCAATGTATTTCTCAAGTCTGTTTTCATCGAAAACATGGTGCTGGCCTACTTCCTGGGCATGTGCTCCTTCATGGCGGTGTCCAAGTCGGTGAAGACGGCCGTGGGATTGGGCGCCGCGGTCATTTTCGTACTGACGCTCACCATTCCCCTCAATTGGGCCATCAACGATATCGTGCTGGGTCCCAATGGCATTTTCAAAATGGACCTCACTTTCCTGCGCTTCTTACTGTTCATCGCCACTATCGCGGCCTCAGTGCAGTTGGTTGAAATGGTGGTTGAGAAATTCTCTCCCTCTCTCTACAACTCATTGGGTATCTTCCTGCCGCTGATCACGGTGAACTGTGCCATCCTCGGAGGTGCCTTGTTCATGGTAGCCCGCGAATACGATTTCGCCACAGCGACCACCTTCGGCCTCGGCTCAGGAGTCGGCTTCTTCGTGGCAATCGTCGTCATGGCGGCCATCCGCGAGAAGATGAGGTACAGCGCGGTGCCTGCGCCTTTGCGCGGTCTGGGCATAGCCTTCATTCTCACCGGCTTGATGGGCATGGCTTTCATGAGCCTGATGGGCATCAACCCGGCTAACTATATGAATTAACAACTTTGTATGTCCTTTCTTTGGCAACGCCGCCAATGGGAGGAGTTCAAAGTAAACAGCACAGCAACATGATTTTCCTGTTCGATGTAATGTTCGTGGTTTGGGGAGCAGTTGCCTTCACGGCGGTCATCCTGCTGCTCACATTCGGGCTGATTCTCGCGCAGTCCAAACTCGTTCCACAGGGCGATGTCAAAATCATCATCAATGGTGATGAAGCCAACCCCCTGCTGGTAAAGCCTGGCAGCTCCCTGCTCTCGGCCCTTTCCAACAAGAATGTTTTCCTGCCCTCAGCCTGTGGTGGCGGTGGAACTTGTGCCATGTGCCGCTGCAATGTGGATGAAGGCGGCGGCGACGTGCTGCCCACGGAGCTGAACCACCTGAGCCGCAAAGAGGTGGCGGAGCATGCCCGCCTGGCCTGCCAGGTGAAGGTGCGCTCCGACATGCGCATCCGCGTGCCGGAGGAGATCTTTGGCATCAAGAAGTGGGAGTGCGAGGTGGTGTCCAACTACAACGTCGCCACCTTCATCAAGGAGTTCGTGGTGAAGCTGCCGGAAGGCGAACACCTCGAATTTGAATCAGGGGGGTACATCCAGATTGACGTGCCCGAAATCGAGTGCGATTTCAAGACCATTGACATCACGGCCCACCCCCGCATGAAAGATAAGAAGCCGAATGAGTACCAGGCAGAATGGGACAAGTTCAAGCTCTGGGACCTTAAAATGAAGAACGAGGAATCTCAGTTCCGCGCTTACTCCATGGCCAACCACCCGGCGGAAGGCAACATCGTCATGCTCAACATCCGCATCGCCACGCCGCCTTGGGACCGCGCCGCCAATAACTGGATGGCCCTCAATCCCGGTGTTTGCTCCAGTTATGTTTTCACGCGCAATCCTGGAGACAAGGTGACGATTTCCGGCCCTTATGGTGAGTTCTTCATCAAACCGACCAAGCGGGAGATGGTCTATATCGGCGGTGGCGCAGGTATGGCTCCGTTGCGCTCTCACATATTCCACCTCTTCCACACTTTGAAGACGAAGGACCGGAAGGTGAGCTACTGGTATGGTGGCCGCTCGCTGCGCGAGTTGTTCTACACGGAAGATTTCCGGGAAATCGAAAAGGATTTCAACAACTTCTCCTACCACGTGGCGCTTTCCGAGCCGCTGCCTGAGGACAACTGGACCGGTGACGTCGGTTTCATCCACAACGTGGTCTTCAACAATTATCTGAAGAACCACCCGGAGCCGGAGGAGATCGAGTACTATCTCTGCGGCCCGCCGCTCATGCTTTCTGCTGTTCAGAAAATGCTGAACGATCTCGGTGTTCCGGAGGAAAATATTGCCTTTGACGACTTCGGAAGCTGATAACAGCCCGGGTTTGTTTCAATATAATGATGATGGCCGTTATCTGCCGGCCATTGAATCCCTTTCCCGCCTCAGCGGGAAAGGGATTGTTTTTTTTAGACAGTGCAGCGGGCTGCCCATTGGCCCATCCGCTGCATTAAGATTCCGACGCTGTTTTAAAAGACCCGGCCATCCCTTGCGCCGGTGTCGTTTTTAACTGGAAAGGGCGTTCGACCGGCCATCCCTTCCTCCGGTGCCGCTCAGCTACCGGGAAAAGGGTGTACGGCGGGCCGAAGGCCCGCTGTGCGCCTAAAAATCCCCTTTCGAGGCTGTTTTAAAAGACCCCTCAATCCGTTCCGCCGGTGCCGGTTGTCCCCCGGAAAGGGCATTCGGCCGGCCGCAGGCCGGCCGAATGCCCTAAAATCTCCCTTGAGGCTGTCTCAAA
>JBEAYO010000184.1:0-6845 GCA_041159285.1 Bacteroidota bacterium
GTTTCGGCGGGGTCATCGAAGGGGCAAAAAGGCTCTTTTCTTCCCACTTTGTGCCTTTTTTAGGTCAAATAGCTGGGCTGTTCTCTCTAAAAAAGCCTTCAAGTGGAAAGAAAATAGCACTTTTTTCCCACTTCGCTGACCCGCCGAAACAAGTCTAATTTTTCAACACCATATTTCCAGGCCATCCCAGGCCAGGGAGACATTTGGCGGAAGCATTCTGCTGACTTCCGCATGGAGCCCCATGGAATGGCTGATATGAGTAAGGTAAGCGTGCTCCGGTTGGATACGCCGTATGATGGCCAGCGCTTCCTCCAGGGTCAGATGGGAGTAGTGCTGGGATTGCTGCAGGGCGTTCAGCACCAGGTGTCGGGTGCCTTTGACTTTTTCCAGCTCGGCCTCGCTGATGGTCTTCATGTCGGTGATGTAGGTAAAATCTGCGAACCGAAAACCCAGGACGGGCCAGTCTCCGTGCATGACCTCGATGGGACGGACCTCGAGCGGTCCTATTTTAAAGGGATGGTGCGCTGAAATTGGCAGCAGGTCAATCTTGGGTGAGCCGGGGTAGGGGTTGCTGTCGAAGATGTAGGCAAAGCGTGATTTCACTTCGCTGAGCACATGCACGGCTCCGTAAACGGGCATGTTCATCCGCTGGCGGAAGTTGAAGGGGCGGACTTCATCCAGTCCGATCACGTGGTCGTTGTGTTCGTGGGTGAGGAGGATGGCGTCCAGTTTTTTGACCCCTGCCCTGAGCATTTGCTGTCGGAAGTCCGGTCCTGCATCTATGGCAAGGGCAAAGTCATCGTCGGAGACCATGACGGAGGACCTGAGCCGGTTGTCGCGGGGGTTGCGGGAATTGCAGACTTCACATTCGCAGCCGATGATGGGAATTCCCTGAGAGGTGCCGGTGCCTAGAAATGTTATTTTCAAGATGATTTGCTTACTGGTTGCCCGTGCAAATATCGCATATGCTGGGGGAATTGCAATGAAATCGGGGAAGCGATTGGAGGAAGATGATAAAAAAATGAAGGCAGCCTCTTGAAAATCATCTTATTAGTGAGAGTAAATGAGGCTGCCTCCAGTAAATAACGCCTATTTCTTTAAACCAAACATAATACGTTTGAGCGTTTACAAACGCTGCTTATGCCGGGATGTTTTTTCAGATAGCTTGCTGTGCCTTGGAGTGTTTATCGCCGTTTGCCAGAATGTACCTCGCTGGAGGCGCCTTTTGAGACAGCCCCGCGCCCTTTTTCAAAGAGGGTGCCTCGTCGAAGGATTTTTTTGAGACAGTTCAAGGGATAGGAGGGCTTTCAACAGCGCGCCACAATCACGGCGGAGCGAACTGCCGGGCTTGTTTGAAAAGGGCACTTCATTTAGCCTGCCTCTAGTCAGGTTTTCCCTTCCACGAAGTACATGTCTGCCTCCCCCTTGTTCTTTGCGGCAACCTTGCCGCGGTAAGTGCATCGGAACTGGTGCCTTACCAGCTCATAGGTGTGCTGTGAAATATTGATGTGGTCGGGCTCGCCGCTCTGCTCCATGCGGGCAGCGATGTTGACCGTATCCCCCCAGATGTCGTAGGCAAACTTCCGCTTCCCTACCACTCCCGCCACCAGCGGGCCGGAGTGAATGCCGATGCGGCAATGGAAGGGAGCAGCCCCTCTTTCCTGCTGCCGCTGCCTGAACTCCAGCATGAAGGCCTGCATTTCCTGGGCGGCGCCGACGACCTGCACCGCGTGGTCCGGGGAAGGCTGGGGAACTCCTGCCACGCAAAGATAGGCATCCCCGATGGTCTTGATCTTTTCTATGCCGTGGCGACCGGTGATTTCATCAAAAGCACGGAAACACTCGTCCAGCTCTGCCACCAGGGCCTCCGGCGTGGTCTGCTCCGCAATCTGGGTGAAAGATTTGAAATCCGTGAAGAGCACCGTGGCAGTTTCATACCGCATGGCCTTCGCCCTTCCGTGCTTTTTCAGTTCCTCCGCCGTGCTGGCAGGCAGGATGTTGAGCAGCAGGTCTTCGGAGCGCTGCTTTTCCCGGCGGATGATTTTGTTGCGGTTGACCAGTACCAGCGCCAGCAGGGAAAGCAACAATCCACCGCCGAGCAGGGAGTTGCGCACCAGGGCCGCCTTTTCCAGCTGGCTTTTCTGCAGGGCGACCTTCTGTTTGTTGACCTCGTCGATGTAGAGGGCATCCCTGCGGAGGTATAACTTCTCCCGCTCCTCGTTGAAGCGCTTTTCCCTCAAGTCGTCATACTTCTTCAGGTATTTGTAGGCCTTTTGGAAGTCGCCCAGTTCGTAGTGTATCCTGGCGAGGTCCTTCAGGCCATTTTGCTGGAACTTCTGGTCATCTATATCTACCGCCAGCTGGTAATAGCGCTCGGCGTAATCAAGAGCTTCCGGAAAGCGTTCCTGCCGGCGGCGGACGTCGGATATGCCGTTGTAAACCCGTATGATTTCGGAGATATTTTCCTCTGCACGCCATATTTCCAGCGCCTTGTTAAAATAGTTTTCCGTCTCGGTCCAGCATTTCCGGGCTTCTTCAGTTTTTCCGGAATCCATGAACCAGGTCCCCAGGTTTTTGAGAATGTATCCCAGGTTATTGTAGGTTTCCGCCTGGGCGGACAGGTCATTCAGCTGCTCGCGCAGCTCCAGGTTCTGCTGGTGCAGCTGGATGGCCTTCAGAAAAAGCGCCTGCACACTGTCATGCTTGACTCCCTTGTCCATGAGTTTCTCGGCCTGGGAGTCCAGGTGATTGGCGAAGTTGTTGCTCACATTCGAGATGCCGCGGTCGTTGCCCGCTTTTTTGTGTAGGGCCAGGGCGGTCTCATAGGCCTGGCGGGCTTCCGGCAGTTGTTCTATTTCTGACTTGATGTTCCCGATTACATTCCAGGCACCGGCGATGGCGTCGGTGTCGCCGGTGGGACTCACCCCCTCCAGGTACTCGTAGGCATAATCCAGCGCCTCCTTGTATTCTCCTATGGACTCGAGGAAATTGGCCATGCTGAGTTGGGCGCGCAGCAGGGCAGCGGTGTCGCGCAGGGCGAGGCGGATGTCCATGGAGGCCTTGTAGTCCTTGTAAGCCTCGACGGTGAGGCCCAGGCTTTTCTTTACATTGCCCATGTTATTGAGCAGGGAGGCTACTTTTTTCTCATCGCCGATGGCCTTTCTGATGACGAGGGATTGTTCGAAGCAGGAAAGTGCGGTGCTGTAGTTTTTGTTGATGTCCTCCAGTACACCCCGGTAGTTGAGGGCATCGCCTTCGCCCTTTTTGAATTTGAACTGGCGGGACAGCAGAATTGCGGAGTCGAGCAGGCTCCTTGCCTGTTGGGGATTCTCAGATTTGAGCTCCCAGGCCAGTTCATTGAGGAGTTCCACCTGTTGGACGCCTGGCTTGCTAAGGCGAAGCAGGGCGCTGAGGCTATCGACCGCCGGCGTGTTTTGTGCGGCCAGCACCGAAGCCTGCAGGAGGAATGAACACAGTAGGAGGTTTCGAAACAAGCTGTTTTTCAATCTGAAAAGTTGAAAAAAATGGACGTTTGACTGCGATGGTCCAAGGGGCCGGAATCAGCTTCATGCCCAAACCCGGGGGATTGCCCCTGGCATCCGTTACAAAGATAAGAAATCGGCGAGCCAATTTTCTGCGAAACAGTTGCCAGGGGGATCCTCCGTTTCTTTTGAAAAACGCTGAGGAACGGGGGGTATTTGCCGGAAAGCGGGAGGCTTTCCGGCTATACTGCGATTACTTCTTGCCGTCGGGCAGCAGCAGCACCCCGCTCGCCATGAATTTCAGCTCTTCTTTTGGCTGGGTGATGGCTTCGATCTCTGCCTGTGACTTTCCGGCGTCTTCTGCATAGTGGCGCAGTTCATCCACCGGGGTGACCATGCGGTAGGCATAGCCCTCAATGATGACTTCGCGGCCGGAGATGTCCTTCGGCATGAAGAAGCCATAGTCTTTGAATTTAACGAACATGTCGCCAGCCTTTTCATCCCGCATGTTCATCCAGCAGCCTTTGACCTGGCAAACCGATTCGACGGTGCCGCGGACCTTGACGGCCATGGAATCCGTGCCAGCCATCCTGGCGGTCAGTTCCGGGAAGGTGATGGCCCCCCTGGCGTTGATCTTTTCTCCGAATGTCTGTGTCTTTCCTTTCGTGCCGCCGGCGTTGGCAGCTTTCTGACCACAGGAGGCCACCAAGGTCAGCAAGGTGGCGCAGAAAAGTAGTTGTTTCAGCATCATGGTTGAATTTAGTGATGATTAGTGGTGTATTGGTCCAGGACCTGGCGGCAAAAATACGCAAAATTAAATTATGATAAGTTATTCAGGAAGGCCTAGGCTGCTACAGGGAGAGGCTGCCTCAAAAGACTTGGCGCGCATTTGAAATTCGTTCCACCGGCCTAACGCCGGGATTGTGCAAAAAGTCCCCTGGGCGCAGTGTCCCTCTTTGAAAAGGGCGCGGGGCTGCGCCCCGCGCCCGCCGAGCACCCTTTCCGGAAGCCGCGCGGCACCGTAGGAGCCAGCCGCAAGGGCTTTTTACCCCCCCCTCCAGGCGCGGTGTGCAGTCCCGCCCCTTTTCAAAGAAGTGCGTGGTTTTTAACGTTTCGGCTGCAATAAACTGGACTGCCAGCGGCGTTATTATTCCACATTTGGCTGCAAGGGCATTGCGCAGGAGGCAAAAATCCCTGTCCGCATTTCCGCTGCTTCGGGAAAGCCCATCCTTTTCTCCGGCATCAACAACATGATTGGCATGAAAACATTCCAGCTTCGAAAATTCCTCTATTCTGCAACGGCCAGCCTGCTGCTTACCGCGGCAGGCCCCGGGGCAGACAACCTCCGGGCAGGCAACAGCCATGTAGCGGGCAATTGCATAAAGGGAGACTGCCAGAACGGCTATGGCACCTATAAATACAAAAGCGGAGACCGCTACATCGGCAATTTCAACCAGGGAAAGCCACACGGACAGGGTATCCTGTACTGCACCAATGGCAACAAATACCTGGGAGACTGGGAATACGCCCGCAAGCAGGGCAAGGGAAGATTTATCTTCAAGGAGGGACATGAGTACTTCGGCGACTTCCACCAGGACAAGTTCCATGGCAAGGGGGTCATGGAGTTCGCCGAGGGCGACCAGTATCACGGCGACTGGCAGTTCAGTATGCCGGATGGTCTCGGCGTTTACACATTTAAAAATAAGGAGCGCTATGAGGGCGGCTTCCGCAGGGGGCGGTTCAACGGACAGGGCAACTTCTTTTATGGTGACGGTTCCTACTTTTCAGGAAGCTGGAAAGACGGAAAGAAGCATGGCTACGGCGTCTTTTACGATGCAAGCGGATGTCCCAGCCCCGGGCAGTGGTACGAGGGGAACAGCCCAGCAGAGGGCGGGCTGCCTCTCGTGGAGATGCCGGCACCTTCTGATCAAATCGATGCCGAGACTGCTGAAGTATCGACTTCCGTGCGCATCTGGGCCGTCATTGCCGGCATCGCCAGCTATGCGCACATACCCTCCCTGCGCTATACCGACGACGATGCCTATGTTTTTTACTCATTCTTAAAAAGCCCGGAGGGTGGAGCCTTGCCCGACCCACAAATTCAGTTGCTGGTGGACGAATTGGCAACCCGTCAAAATATACTGGATGCGCTGCGAAAGGCAGCCGCCCGGGCAGATGCTGACGATGTCCTCTTGTTTTATTTTTCCGGCCATGGCCTCCCGGGCGCATTCCTGCCTGTCGACTTTGACGGCTCGCAGCAGCAACTCAACCATGTGGATGTCAAAGCCATCATGGATCGCAGTGCTGCCAAGGCAAAGCTGCTTTTCAGCGATGCCTGTCACTCTGGTACTTTGGCCACCATCGGTCAGGAGGAGCTCTTGTCTTCCAGGGCACCGGAGGGTTTCATGTTGGAGGAATATTATCGCGCGCTGGCAAACAGCCGTGGGGGAATGGCCTTAATTTTGTCTTCCCGCGGCAAGGAGGTTTCCCTGGAAGCCTCCGGGCTTCGTTCCGGGGTGTTCAGCCACTACCTGATAAAAGGGCTGAAGGGGGAAGCTGACGCCGGTGCCGACGGAATGATATCGGTGGGGGAGTTATTCACTTTTGTCCGTGCAAAGGTCAAGTCCTATACTGCCGGCGCTCAAACACCCGTCCTTGCCGGTGACATTGACCGCGAGATGCCACTGGCGACGGTCAGGCATTGAAACAAATTGCTGCGTTGCTGATTAGAATTCCGGAGTGGGCTCACGGCGGGCCACAGGCTCGCCGTGGGCCCAAAACATCCTTCCGGCACCTCTTTAGCCGGCGCCGATTGGCTCCCGGAAAGGGCGTTCGGCAGGCCACAGGCCCGCCGAACGCCCAAACATCCCCTTCCTCCGCGGTTTGGCGAAGCCAAACCGCGGAGGAAGGGGGATGTTTGGGCCGCGGGGAGCATCACCTCGTACCTTTCGGGAGAAGGCGCCTCGCCGGAAGTTCTCATGAGATTGCCCCGGAGCACCCTTTCCAGAAAGCTACCAGGGCGAGTGATTTTCCAGAAAATGTTTTGCCTTTGCCGCCACATGAAGAAAACGCCAGTTTGAAAAGGAACTCAATGATGATGAGAATAGCCGTTGGAACAGATATGAAAATGCCGATTGCAGACTTCATCGCCTCGGAGCTGCAAAGCATGGGCCACGAGGTGATCCGCCTTGGCGCCTTCGACCAGGAATCAGTTCCCTGGCCCGCGCTGGCCATGGAAGTAGCCGGCAGCGTGGCGGCCGACAAGTGCGACCAGGCCGTACTGTTTTGCTGGACCGGCACCGGCGTTTGCCTGGCAGCCAACAAGGTGAAGGGTATCCGGGCAGCCCTTTGCCACGATGCCCA
>JBEAYO010000185.1:0-6811 GCA_041159285.1 Bacteroidota bacterium
AAGCGGCAACGGTAGGCGCCGTTTCCAGCGTCAAAGCAGTCCCGAAAACTGCTGAGAAGGACAAATACCCCGACAGGACCCTTGCTGCAAATCGGACCGGAGCCATCGCTGATTACAGGCGAGACTCACTTCTCGATGCCAGAATATTTCCTGTAAATGGCCCTGTAACCAAACAACCGGGCCAAAGGCGCCACCGTATTCATCAATATTTTTTGAACGCCGATGGGAATATCGGCAAGAAAAGCCTTGCTGTCGAGGTACTTCAAGGTGACCAGTTCCTGGACGAGTCCGTACTTGCCATCCTTGCCCTTACCGTCCGCGGCAAGCCCCACCAGGTTTTCAATCAAATACTCGAAGTCGAGGGCGGGCGTGACCGTGTGCAGGTAGATGACAGGCTCCCCTTCGTTGTTGTAGTGGTTGTGGGGCATGTTTTTCGGCAAGGTCACCTTTTCCCCGGCGGAGAAGGTTCGCGACTTCCCTTCGGATAATACCGTCAACTTGCCGGAGACTACCTCGAATGTCTCATCCTGCAACAAGTGTAAGTGATTGGGCACGAGCTGCCCTTTTTGATGGATGGTAGCCCTCATGACTACCCGCTGCCCTTGTGAATCGGCCGCGGTTTCAAGGTACTCATAAGAATTCCCGTTCGTTGGATCTGTAATGATGGTTCCTTTTACCGGCATTTTTGCTATTTGCTGTTTTGTAACTGTTCAGCACCGCTTGCAGATGCCGCTGGCCTCCCGGAAAGGGGGTTGTGTAAAAAGTCCCCTGGGCGCAGTTTTCCTCTTTGAAAAGGGCGCGGGGCGCAGCCCCGCGCCCTAAAAACCCCTTCCGGAAAACAAGCAGCATTTGCAAGTGTGGCTGAACAGTTACCTGTTTTTAAAGTGAATCATTCTTGTTCTTGTCTTGCCGCCCAAAAGGTAGCATCCGGCGTCGTCAGACCCAACTTATGCTCCGGCTTCTCCGTGTTCAGGATCCCGGGGCGGCGATAGCCGGGAATCACCTGCACGTCGTAAATCTCATCGAGGCTGGCATGATAGCGCAGCTCCCCTGCCAAGGACCCCGTCGGCAGGTGGATGATGGCGATGCCGGCATGACGGGCCTGCTCCGCAAACGGCAGCTTGCCAAAGGTGGAAGCGCTCTTGCGCAACTTCGACAAACCCACGAAAACGTAGTCCCCCATCCGGCACAATCCCCGCACAAAGCCCTCAATGCGGCGGATGACCTCGTACTTCCCGCTCTGGACATCCACTTTCACCAGATCGCCCGTGGCTGAAAGCAAGAGGAACAACTCCCCGCCAAACAGACGGGGGGAATGCGGCATGGGCAGGCTGTGCGCCACTATCTCCCCACTGTCCGCATCGAGCAAGATGCCGCCAGTGGTCACCGCCGGGCGCCAGCCCTGTGGCTCATCAGTGGCGCCAAATGCCGTGACGTACTTCGGCCGCCCCTGCTCCAGGGCCATCCCGTTGAGATGACAGCGGTCCTCGCTGGCCAGCCTGCTGATGAAAGGGGGCTGCCAGACGGGCGTGAAACTGTAGTACTCGTCGATGCGGATAATACAGGAAAAGGAGGTATTCACGGCAAAGAGCTCCCCCTTGCCGCCCCACTCCAGGTCGTGCACGTCGAGCTGCCCGGTGTAATAGGTGAGGCGCGGCATGAACATCGCATCGTAAGTCCCGGGTTTCTTCGGGTAGTTGAGGGCCAGCTCCGGGGAGTTGACCAGGACGTGCACCTCGTCCAGGCAGGCCAGGGCCATTTTGTCGCCCCGCAGGGCGATGCCCATGGGCTTGGGAAAATTCCGGGGCAGCTGGTGCAGGTGATCCCCGTCCTGCGCGCTGAGGAATATGACCTTTCCAGCCTGGAAGGTGCTGAGCACCAGGGTGCAATTGAGGCGACACAGTAGCTCCGGCACCTGCGGGGTGTAGCTGCAGGAAAAGGGCGCCGGGGCGGACGGTGGTGGTGTTTGCTGCATGGTGATTAGTGAATAGTCGCTGGAAAAATAAGCCAAAAACCGGGAAAGACCAAGACCGTTCCGCTCAATCTGTTTTTCAAATCCCGATTTTTGCGGACTTTTGCCCGATAATTCAAACGCATGCGCATCAAATCCCGTCTGCTAAAGCCTTTTGCCCGCCACATCGCCCGGGGAATTGATCGTTGGAGCGCTGACGCTGCCGGCGCTCAGCAACAGGTTTTTAAACAACTCATCCAGCAAGGCCGCAACACGGCCTTCGGCCGGGAACACGGCTTCCGGCAAATCAACAGCTATGAAGCCTTCCGGCAACAGGTTCCCCTGCGCGACTACGAGGGACTGCGCCCCTGGATCGAACGCATCAAGCAAGGGGAACACCATGTGCTGTGGCCAGGGCTGCCCCGCTATTTCGCCAAAACATCCGGCACCACCTCCGGCGTCAAATACATCCCGCTGACGCGCGAGAGCATGCCCAACCATTTCGCCACGGCACGAAACGCCCTGTTCAACTACTACGCCCGCACCGGAAAAGGTGATTTTATCGACGGCAAAGTGATCTTCCTCTCCGGCAGCCCGGAGCTGGGAAAAGTAGGCCCGATTCCCACCGGCCGCCTCTCGGGCATCGTCAACCACGAGGTCCCCGCCTGGCTGCGCACCAACCAGCTGCCCTCCTACCGCACCAACTGCATCGAGGCCTGGGAGGAAAAACTCGACGCCATCGTCTCGGAAACACTGGGGCAGGACATGCGCCTCATCAGCGGCATCCCGCCCTGGGTGCAGATGTACTACGAGCGCCTGCTGGAACGCAGCGGCAAGCGGCATATCAAGGACCTATTCCCCAACTTCAGCGTCTTCGTCTATGGGGGCGTCAACTTCGAACCCTACCGCGCCGGACTGGAAGCCCTGGTGGGCCGCCGCATCGACAGCGTGGAAACCTATCCGGCCAGCGAGGGCTTCATCGCCTTTCAGGACAGCCAAAGCGAACCCGGCTTGTTGCTGAATGCCTTCTCAGGCATCTTTTTCGAGTTCGTGCCTGCCGAAGAAGCCTTCAAACCGACTCCCACGCGGCTCAGCCTATCAGAAGTGGAAACGGGCGTCAACTATGCGCTCATCATCAATAACAACGCCGGGTTGTGGGGGTATGAGATTGGCGACACCGTGCAGTTCGTTTCAAAAAAACCCTACCGGCTCGTCGTCAGCGGCCGCGTGAAGCATTTCATATCCGCCTTCGGAGAACACGTCATCAGCAAGGAGGTGGAAGAGGCCATGCTCGCGGCCACGCAGGCCATGGAGGCCCGCATCGTGGAGTTCACGGTGGCACCGCAGGTCAATCCGCAGGAAGGGGGACTGCCCTGTCACGAATGGCTGGTGGAGTTCGAGCAGCTGCCGGCAGACCTGGCGCGATTTGCTGCCCTGCTGAATGAACAAATGGTGGCCCAGAATATTTATTACAAGGACCTCATTGCCGGCAACATCCTGCAGCCGCTGAAAATCACCGTCCTGCCCAGGGATAGTTTCCGGAACTATATGAGGTCCCTGGGAAAACTCGGCGGCCAGAACAAGGTCCCTCGCTTGTCCAACGACCGGGCAATCGCCGATGCCATTTGCGGTGAGTACCCGGGGAAATGACTTTGCGGACAGGGAGGGGGTTGCCGCCAAATCCCCGGCGATTTAACGTTCTAAAGATCCAGCTATGCTCCTTCGAATCAGCCTCTATGCTTTTCTCGTGCTGCCCTGGCTTGGCTGCAGCGCCGCTCCCTCCGGAGAGTCCCAGGCAACTGGCCCTGCCGTGGCAGCCGACACCATTCCCTTCCCGGTTTATTTGCGCTTTGAAGACTTCCAGCCACACCTGCAGCAGCATAATGACACCACTTACGTGCTGAATTTCTGGGCAACCTGGTGCCAGCCTTGCATCGCTGAAATGCCATATTTCGAAAAACTGATAGCAGAGAAGACCGGGCAGCCTGTACGCATCTGGCTGGTGAGCATGGACTTTCCGAAAGACATCAAAAACAAGCTCGTTCCCTTTGTGCAGCAGCGCAACCTGGCACCACAGGTGCTCTCCCTGGCCGATATGGACTACAATGCCTGGATTGACAGGGTGAGCCCGGAATGGGACGGGGCCATCCCCTTTACCCTGATTTACAAGGGGGATAAACGCCTCGTGAAATCGGGCGAGCTGGAAAGCTACGAGGAGCTTACAGGCCTGCTGCAGCAGGTCGGAGGGCAGTGACTCGATTGTAAAAACGGTGTTCAACAGGGACCCTATTAATGCTGACTAATGGCTGGTCGCCTCCCTGAGCCCCGGGGTTGTGTAAAAAAGCCCCCAATTGGACATCCTGGCCTGAAATCCTTCACATCTCCAGGCGCCAGCTCATGATGGGGATGATGCCCAGTTGCCGCTTCAGGGCAGTGCGCCCGAGCACAAAGTCGTAGTAATTGTACTGCGCGTTCTTGCGGTTCGTCACATTTTGCAAGTCAATGGAAAAAAGGCTGTTCCTGCCCTGCTTGCTCGCCTTGAAATAAAAACGGAGGTCCACGCGCCAGTAATCCGGCAGCTGCTCGCTGAAAGCCAGCCTTTCATCAAACACCGTGTAACCGAGCATGGCAGAAAGCCCCTCCTCCACCGGGGTGTCCCGATAGCCTCCAAACCAGGTGAGCCGTGCACTGAGGCCACGGGTGAGCGACTTCCCGGACTTGTTTTTCACAAACTCCCGCCCGCCATTGAAATTCAACAAGTAGCGCCCGTCAAACCGCGTCGAACGCCAGCGGTCGTCAACGCCCGCATAGCGCGACCGGTACAGGGAGCCCGCCAGCAGAAAAAACCAGCGGTCCAGCAGGAAGTGCTCCAAAGAGGCGTCCACCCCGTAGTTGCGGCCCCTGCCTTCCGGGGTCAGCAGCAACTGAATGGGCTGAAGGAATTCATCGAGGTAAGCCGGCGACAAGTCGATGAGGTTCAAGGCAGAGAAGCTAGTGCCCACTAAATCCGTCACGGGTACCCGGAAAAGCTGCTGGTAATAAAGCTCCGTCCTGAACACGGTGCCCGTGCCGATGCGATGCCGATAAGCCAGCATGGACTGCCAGGAGCGCATCCATCCCAGCCCGCCGGGATGAGCGGTTGGCAGGGCGTACAATTGCGCCAGCTGTGTCTGGCTGCTCAGCCCGTAGCTAAGGCTGAGACTGTGCCTTCCATCGGGCAACAGGCTGAGGGACAGGCGCGACTCGGGCACGGCACTGCCGGGGATGTAGGTGAAATAATTCAGGTGAAGCCCGGCCCGCAGTTCCAGCCAGGAGGCCAGTCGGTTTTCCCATTCCAGCCAGGGCTGCAACAACCAGCCCTCCACCTCTCCTGTCAGCGAATACCTGCCGCCGGAAAAAGCATACTCAGAAGAAAAACCGGTGAACTCCCTGGAAGCCTGGAGGCCGGCTTTAAACTGCTGGCGAGAATTGATTTTAAAGGAAAAAACAGAGGCCAGTGCCAGCTTCTGCTCCCGGAGTTCATCCTGTTCGAGCGGGGTGGCCTCCTCGCCGGCGGGGTTGGCATGGCGCCGGTGGCGGAGGGCCGACAAGGCGACAGTGGTGCGGAGCAGGCTGTTTTTCCCCAGCGGCAGCAGGTGTACCAGGCCAATGGCGCCCATCTGCGAACGGAAGTCTATGTCAAAGCGCTGCTTGTCCTCTGTTCGTGCCAGGCTGTCGGCAAGCCCGGAAAAGGAGGTGGAGCTCTTGCCGCCCAGCCCGAACAAGGACCACTGCCCGGCGCCCCGGGAGGGAAGGGAGACGTGGAAGGAAAGGTCCTGGAAGCGGTTGTCCTCGTCGCCCAGCGGCACCCCCATGGCCGACAGCAGCCCGGTGAAGGAATAGCGGTAATTGGCCAGCCAGGAGGGGCTGGAGGCCGATGTGCTTGTTGGCCGGCGGAGGGGTCCCTCGGCTGCTGCTTCGATGCCTATCAGCCCGGCCTGGGCGGTGAATCCGCGCTGTTGGTCGTTGCCTTTGCGGAAGCGCATGTCCAGGATGCCGCCGACGGCATTGCCGTAGCCGGCCGGGAAAGCGCCGTTGATGAACTCCGAGGTGGCGAGCAGCTGGGCGCTCAGGATGTTGACGCCTCCGCCTGAAAGCGTGGGGCGGTCAGCGAAAGTGCCGGCATTGGCCGAGTGGTTGGGGTTGACGATTTCCACGCCCTCGAGGCGCCATTTCAGGGCATTGGGAGAATTGCCGCGCACGGAGATGACATTTGAGCCGTCGTTGTTGCCGGTGACGCCGGGCAGTGAAAGCGCCAGTCGGGCAGGGTCGTTGAAAGTTGCCGGGAAGCGGAACTGCTCCTCCACCGTGAGGGTATGGACGCCGGCGCTGCCCGCTTCGCTTTTCCCCTGGGCTTTCACCACTACTTCCCGGAGGACGTCCCCCTGTTCCTGCAGCTGGACGTCGAGCACCACCGCTTTGCCGGACTGTATCAGCACTTCAGCGAGGGTCAGCGTTTCGTAGCCGACATGGCTGACCTGGAGGCTGTAGCGGCCGACGGGCACCTCCTCAAAGCGGTACTGGCCGGCTGTGTCGGCGATGGTGCCGTTCTGGTAGCCGCCGGCTTGTGTCAACAGCACGCTGCTGCCTTCCAGGGGCCTGGCAGTGGCGGCATTGCTGATGACTCCCCGCAGGGTTTGCACGGGGTGCTGAGCCAGAAGCCCGAGGGGCAGCAGGAAGAGCAGACAAAAAGGACGAAAAGTCATAGCACTAAATTGATTTGAATGCGAGCCAATTCTCTTAAGAGGCAATCCCCTTGAGGCTGTCTCAAAAGACCCGGCAACCCGTTCCACCGGTGCCAGTTGGCCTCCGGAAAGGGCA
>JBEAYO010000186.1:0-6811 GCA_041159285.1 Bacteroidota bacterium
GCCTCGGGAAGTAATGGTTGCCTCAAAAGGCCTCGCGCGCTTTTGAAATTCGTTCCAGTGGTGCCGATTGGCCCCGGGAAAGGGTGCGGGGCTGCGCTTAGGCGCGCCACCGACCGCACTTCCTGTAAGGCCACCGGCATCGGCGATAGGTTCTGAGCAGTTACTGAAAATCAAAATATTTTTAGAAAAAACTTTAAAAAAAAGAAAACATTGAACAATTTTTGACCATATACCATTATTAATGGTCAGCGTCTTAATTGAGATGACATTCAGCGCCCAGGCGCAGCAGGTATCACCATCTACTTCAACAAAGCACTCACAAAAACAACCGAACATAACTTCCGGACAGGCACGGTTTTCAAACCCTAAATCACCCTGAACCCCGGCAAATAAATCACCACCAAACCTGCGGCTCCAGAATTTTTCAGACCCAATTTATTTTTTAACCGTACTTTTGCAAACCAGACTTAAAACGAATTTTCAGAATGGAACAAAATCTCACAACCATCCGATATAGCGACGCCGACCTGGAAGAATTCAGGTCTCTCGTTGAAAAAAAGCTGGACACAGCCCGGGAGGAACTGGATTACCTCCAGGAACAAATATTGGAAATTACCGAAAACAGCGGTGACGACCATGGCGGCGACTGGATGGACGATAGCAGCACCAACAACGATATCGAGTTTCTGAACAACATGGCCATTCGCCAGCGCAAATACATTCAGGACCTGGAAAACGCCATCGTTCGCATCAAAAATAAAACCTACGGCATCTGCAGTGTCACCGGCCATCTCATAGACAAACGACGACTGCTGGCCGTCCCTACCGCCACCAAGAGCGTGGAAGCCAAAACCGCCGAGGCAGCCGAGGCCCCCAAGGCCCCGGAAAAGAAGGCTGTACCCCCTGAAGTCAAGGAAAAAGTGGAGAAAAGCGCTCCCGCTACTCCCAAAATCATCACCAAGGTCATCCGCAAGCCGAAGCCCGGTACCGCTGCCAAACCCGTTGACATTGACGACGACGATGACCTGGATTTCGATTTCGACAAGGAATACTCCTATGACGGAGGCGGAGAAGAGGAAGCAGACCTGGACTACGACAAGTCCGGAGGATCTGAAGAGCAGCCCGACCTCTTCGATGACGGCGGTGGCCAAGATGACGGCGGCGGCGACGATGATTATTAGTGGATGGGCAGCTGCTACTTCACAGTAGCACCACCTGCCAGCATCTTAATCCAAAAAATCGGGTTTAATGCCCTGCGGCGCACCTCCATGTCCGTGTACATCAGTGAAATGGTGTCAATCAGGTTGCGGTTCCTTGAAGCCCAGTACGATAGCAGATTCACCAGCCAGGTGCGGGCCATCATCCGCTGCAGGGCGTAGCTGATTTCCATTTCCTTGCCCAGCACCCTGTCCACACGGACATCGTAGGCCCTCATGAAATCCGCTGAAAAGTTTCCCTGCTCAAAACAGGCCTTCGCCTGCTCCGCTGCGATAAATCCGCTGTAAATGGCGTTGCCAATCCCCTCCCCGCTGAGCGGGTCGATCAGATGGCCGGCATCTCCCACCAGCATCAGGTGGTCGCCGGAGATGTGCCGCTTTTTAGACCCCAGGGGCAAGCCGTAGCCCGTTATCTTCCCCACCAATTCTGCTTCGCAAAAGCGCTCGCGCAATTCCGGGTGCCCCTCGATGAGCTCGACCAGGCCTCTTTTGAGATTGAAGCGCCGCTTGCTGATGTAGTCGCTGCGCATTCCCACGCCTACATTGGCATACCCTCCCGGCAGCGGAAAAATCCACAGGTAGCCGGGGTTTATCTCTTTCATGAAATGCAACTCGATGAAGCCGTCCGGATGCATGCCGCGGACGTTTCTGTAATAGGCACGCACGGCGCCGGCGTGGTGCTTTTCATCCTTTTCCAGCCCCGCATGGCGGCGCGAGAAATTGGAATTGGCCCCGTTGGCGACAATCAGCAACCGGGGCTCTGCTGTGAAACTGCCGTCTGCACTGGCAATCCGATATCCCTGGTCGGTTTTTTCATAATGCTCAATGGCAAGCCCCTCGTGCAGCGCGATGTTTTTTCGCTGCTTGACGGCCGCGATGAGGTGCTGGTCGAAATCCAGGCGTTTTGAGACATAGCCCTGCCTGGGGTCTTTCAGGGGGTCATAGCCAGGCCTGTAGGGCACTTCCACTTTTTTGTTGTTGGGGGCGACGAAGCGAATCCCCCAGACGTCCGTCTGAATGGACGCATCGGCGTCAAACGCTTCCATGATGGCAGGGTCAATCCGGCGAAGGATGGCAATGGCCTTGCCGCTGATGGCATCGCCGCAGATCTTGTCCCTCGGGAAAAATTCCCGGTCGAGGAGGGTGCAGGGAATGCCGAGCTGGCTCAGTTTTAGGGCAGTGGCGGCGCCACCGGGCCCTGCGCCGATGATACAGATGTCTGTTTGATTCATGGCCTTGTGTTTGAAGCTTGTGTTTGAGGTCATTGACTGATCAGCTGCAGGAATTCATCCTCGCTGAGAATCTGCACCGTGCCCAGTGCCTGGGCTTTTTTGAGCTTGCTGCCGGCGTCTTCCCCAACTACGAGGATATCCAGGTTGCCGCTGACGGCGCTGATGTTCTTGGCGCCGGCCTCCTCGGCGCGGGCTACCGCCTCCTTGCGCCCCATTTTGGCAAGCGTGCCGGTGAATAAAATAGTCTTGCCGGCCAGCGGGGCGCCGGCTGCCACTGCTCGTGGCTTGTCCTCCTCTGTCTGTGCGAGGTTGACGCCGATTTGCTCCATTTCCTGCAGCAGGGCGATGTTGCCGGGGTGGCTGAAAAAGCGCATCACACTGTGTGTGAGTACTGGACCGATGTCCTTGATCTGGGTGAAACGCTCCTCCTGCCAGTCCTTGAGTTCCAGCACGTGGCTGAGTTCTGCCGCCAGCAGCTTGCTGGCCTTGATGCCCAGGTGGTGAATCGACAGGGAATGCAGGAGCCGGTGGATAGGGTTCTTTTTGGCCTTTTCGACGGCAGCCCGCAGGTTGGCAGCCGACTTCTCGCCGAAGCCGTCGAGCCGGGCGATTTTATCGTAGTCGAGGCGGTAGATATCGGCGATGGAATGCAGCCAGCCCAAGCGGTAAAAGCGCTCGATGTGGTTCTCGCCGAAGCCCTCGATGTCCATGGCGTGCTTGCTGACATGGTGGATCATGCGCTGGAGCAGTTGTGCCTCGCAGACTGGGTTTTCACAGCGCCAGGCCGCCTCGTCCTCCTGCCGCACCAGGGCTGCCTGGCAGACCGGGCAGTTTTTGGGGAAGGCGATCTCCTGCTCGGTGCCGTCGCGCAGCTCTTCCATGGGTTTTACGATGTAGGGGATGACATCGCCGGCCCGCTCCACCAGGACGGTGTCACCCAGGCGGATGTCCTTGTTGCGGATGAAGTCTTCGTTGTGGAGCGACACGCTGGAGACGGTGACGCCTGCCAGCTGCACGGGTTCCAGTTTGGCCACCGGCGTAATGCTGCCCACTTTTCCCACCTGGAACTCCACATTCAGCAGTTTTGTGGTGGCCTGCTTGGCTTTGAACTTGTAGGCGATGGCCCAGCGGGGGTGGTGGGCCGTGGCGCCTGTGCGGCGCTGCAGCTCCAGGCTGTTGACCTTGACGACCATGCCGTCAATTTCGTAGTCGTACTGGTCCCGTCGTTGTTGCCATTCGGCACAGAAGGCAATGGTTTCCCCGATGTTGCGGCAGACTTTCCGCTCGCTGTCGGAGCTGTGTTTCCTTGGCACCTTGAAGCCCAGGTTGCCCAGCAGTTCGATGGTGTCGTCGTGGGTGGGGAACTTGTCTAGCAGGGTATTGCCGTTGGCATCTGTGGCATATCCGAGTTGGTAGGCGAAGGCCTCTATGTGGCGGCCGGCAGTCTCGGAGGGGTCTTTAGTCCTGAGTCCGCCGGTGGCGGCATTCCGGGGATTGGCGAAGAGGGGCAGGTCGTCGGCAGCGCGTTGTTCATTGAGTTTTTCGAAGACGTCTTTGCGGATGAGGGCCTCGCCTCGCAATTCAGCCTTGGCGATGCCGAGGGCTGAGAAGGTGGCGCGGAGGGGCACCGAGCGCAGGGAGCGGATGTTGGGGGTGATGTCGTCGCCGACAAATCCGTTGCCGCGGGTGGCCGCGCGCACCAGTTGGTCGTTTTCATACACCAGGGTGATGGTGCCGCCGTCGAACTTGGGTTCCACGCAGTATTCTATGTCGAGGTCCAAAGGGAGACCCAGGTAGTTTTTGATTCGCTCGTCGAAGGCGGTGAGGTCTTCGGCGTCATAGCTGTTGTCGAGGGAGAGCATGGGGGTCAGGTGGCTGACGGTATTGAACTCTTCCGTGAGGTCGCTGCTGACGCGGCGGGTGGGGGAGTCCTCGGTGGCGCATTCCGGATGGTGTTGCTCCAGGGCCTGCAGTTTTTTGTACAGCATGTCGTACTCGTAGTCGCTTACGACGGGATCGTTGAGGGCGTAGTAGCGCCAGTCGTGGTAGATGATGAGGCGTCGCAGTTGCTCAGCCATGGTGATGGCGGCCAGGTTGTCGGAAGGCGCGGGTGTTGCCAGCAGGTCTTTGGACAGTTGGAAGAGTTGGCGTTGTTCTTCTTTGGAATACATGAGTTGTCGGATGTGAGATTGTGTCAATGGGAAATTGTGGTCAAAATAACTAAAAAAAATTGAGAGATGAGGAGCTTCTTCTAAAAGTGCTGCCGGAACGCAGTGCCTTACTTTGAAAAGGGCGCGGGGCGCAGCCCCGCGCCTTAAAAAAAACTTCCCGGCCGTCAGGTAGCGCCAGCGAAACAAGCCACAAACAAGCCCCTAATCTGGTTTCCCGCCTTGCCGTGGAAAAAAACGGCGCTCGAAGGCGAAGTGCTTAGTATAAAAGTTGAAGAAAAACAGCAGGCCTGTCACCAGGACTTTGGCAAGCGTGGGCCAGTCTGACAGGAAGGGGACTTTCAGCAGCAGGAAGAGCAGGCCAGTGCCAAGCCCCCAGCCGATGGCTGAAAATGCCATGGAAATGGCGAAGGCGGCCCCGGTACTCCGCCTGAGATGGAAGATGAATTGCTTCTGCAGGTAAAAATTTGCCACCACCGCTATCGGGTAGGAAATAACATGCGCCACCAAGGGGTCGAAACAGGTTTTATAGAGCAGGAAGAAAAGGCCATAGTCTATGCCAGTGGCAATCACCGAGGAGGACAGGAACTTCGCCTGTGCCAGGAGCAGAGAGCGCCATTTGGCCATTTTTAACATACAGCTCATTGCATTTTAATCAATGGCTCCAGGGGTTGGACGGCATTTTCGAACAGGCTTAGGGCAGCCGCCAGGCCCGGTTTGCTAAAGCCCGGTCAATTCCCGCTCAAAAAAATCGCGCACCTCCGCCCAATTGCCGACCCGGGTGAACCTCGTCTCGTCCAGGTTGTGGGAAGCTGTGTACAGCAGCCCCTTGCCGCCGAACTTCTCCAGGTTCCAGGCGTGGTCGTCAATCATGTAATCCGCCTGAATGATGCTCTTGTCCCCGCAGAGCACCAGCCTTTTCCAGCCGATGCAGGGGAAGTGCTGCTCCAGCCAGTCGAACTTGTCGCGCAGCGAGTTCCGGAACTCCGTGGCTGCCGTCACGGCATACACCTCGTAGTGGCCGGCAAGCCATTCCACGACTTCCTGGCTGCCTTCCATCACGGGGAGGTCAGCAAAGAAGCCCTCTTCCTGCAGGTAGCCGCGCAGGTGGGTGGCGTTGGGAAGCTGGTATATTTTCTTGCCCCACCATTCCGACAAGTCCGGCCGGCGGCCGAAATCCCGCTCGAAGTAGTCGAGGAATTTGGGGACGACATTGGCGATGACCTCGTCCATGTCCAGGGCGATGACTTTGCGCTTCATGGTATTAATTTACCTGGTTCATAACAATATTAATAGGGAGGGTTCCGAAGGCCTTGATGCCCTCGGCCGCTTTTTTCAAAAGCTCCGGGAGCTTATCCTGTTCGTCGGGGCTCCAGTTCCCCAGGACGTAGTCCACCTGCTGGCTTTTGTGGAAGGCATTTCCGATGCCGATGCGCAGGCGGGCATAGTTGTTCCCCTCCGTGAGCTGGTCAATGCTCTTGAGGCCGTTGTGGCCGCCGTCACTGCCCTTGGTGCGCAGGCGGAGCTGTCCGAAGGAGAGGTGGAGGTCGTCGAGCACGACCAGCAGGTTTTCCTTGGGGATGTCGAGTTTTTGCAGCCAGTAGCGCACGGCTTTGCCGCTGAGGTTCATGTAGGTGGTGGGCTTGAGCAGCACGAAGGTCCGGCCTTTGAAGCGGAACTCGGCCGTGTCTCCCAGGGTGTTGCTTTTGAAGCTGACGTCATATTCGGCAGCCAGCAGGTCGAGTGCGCGAAAGCCGGCGTTGTGCCGGGTGTTGTAGTATTCGGAGCCGGGGTTTCCCAGGCCGGCGATCAGGTATTTCATCGAAACAGGTAGTTGTGAATCTTTTCAGGGTGCAAAAATAAGGATATGTGCCGAATGGCGGTGTAGGTTCTTTTTTTTGGAGTGCAGAGGCTTCCTCAAAAGACCCTCAACAGCTTAAAAATTCGTTTCATCAGTGCTGCTTGGCTTCCGGAAAGATCACAGGGTTGTGTAAAAAGTCCTCGTGGCGCATTGCCCCCTCTTTCAAAAGGAGGCTGTCTCAAAAGACCCTTGGCGGCTGACACCGCCAAGGAATATTTTGAATGAATGCCCATTTTTTTGATTTTGCGAAGCAAAATCAAAAAAATGGGCATTCATTCATTCATTATTTTCTTTCGCCGCCGCAGGTGGCGAAAGTCTTTTGAGACAGCCTCC
>JBEAYO010000187.1:0-6724 GCA_041159285.1 Bacteroidota bacterium
GTAATCCGGCAGGTCGCCTCCAAGGCGGAATTCAAGGCTGCCTTCACACATCGCAACTATCAATCGGGCCATCAGCTGACTGTCGGAGAGCGGCAGTACCAGCTCGTGCTGGAGGATGCCGCCGGGGAGGCCACCTGTTCCGCCACCCGGCACGGCAGCACGATTGTCCTGCGGCTCGTGCAGAACATGAATGCCGGGGAACGGAGCAAGGTTGTCAGGCATCTGTTGAGCCGCATTGTCGCCCGCGATTTCGCGGCAGAGATCACCCGGCGGGTACATGAGTTGAATGCCATGTTTTTCAAACGCAAGATCGGGAAGGTCAGCTTGAAATACAACCACTCCAATTGGGGGAGCTGCTCCTCCAGGGGGAATATCAACCTCTCCACCTGCCTGTTATTTGCACCTGCTTCCGTCATCGATTACGTCATCATCCACGAGTTGGCCCATCTGCTCGAAATGAACCATTCCAGCCGGTTCTGGGAGCACGTCAGCAGCGCCATGCCCGATTACCGGGAGCAGGAGCGCTGGTTAAAAGAAAACTGGCATACCTGTGATTTTTGACCGGTAAATTTGCAACCTGCGGCAATTGCCTCCGTTTAACCAGATACAATTCAAGCAATCACACCAAAACTTCCCCGTTCCTCCTGTTTTTTTTCCTTCACGTCGAAAGACACCAAACATTATTTAATAAAATATATATCTAAATTATTAAATAATAGCTTTTTGCAATCGGTTTACCGTTCCCTTGCGAAATGCAGCCGTTTCGTAGATGAAACGTCACAGTGGAATATAAGTGAAAAAAAAAGCGTTAACTTTAGCAGTCAATTCAAAAAACAAGCGGGTATATGAGGCTAAATACAATCAAAAATTGCCATGGTGTATTTGATTTAATTTCCCGGTATGAAGATATGCTGGAGCGCGGTCAGGTTGTGATGCCGGATGAGGAGTCCTATCATCGGTTAGTGGACTATTACGAGCAGCAATGTTTGCTGGAAAGGGCATTGGAAGTAATCGAATATGCGCTGCTGCAATATGAGCGCATTGAGGACTTCTATTTGCGCAAGGCAGAGCTGTTGCTGGAGGGAGAACAGGCGGTGCAGGCCATGGCGGTGTTGAATCGGCTGGAGCAGGTGGTTCCTGTCAATTTGCAGACAGTTTTGCTGCGGGCGGAGTGCCTGGCGGCCATGAATCTGCACGAGGAGGGGATTGACCTGCTGGAGCAGGTGAAGGCGGGTGCCACGCCGGACAATCTGAGCGACATATACGTTTGCGAGGCCTTGATATATGAGAGTCTGAAGGAGCACGACAGGACGTTTTACCTGCTGAAGGCTGCGCTGGAGGAGAATCCCTCCAACAGCGAGGCGCTTTCCCGCATGTGGTTTTGTGTGGAGAATGCGCGCAAGCACCAGGAGAGCGTCTTCTTGCATGAAAAAATACTGGATGCCGATCCCTACAATGCCCTGGCCTGGTACAACCTGGGCACGGCCCACCATTACCTGTGCAACTACGAAAAGGCCATAGAGGCCTACGAATATGCCTACCTGATCAAGGACGACTTTGAGTTTGCCTATCGCGACTGTGCGGAGGTTTGCCTCTACACGCAGAATTACAACAAGGCCTTGCAGTGTTACCAGGAGGTGTTTGAGAAATGCGAGCCGGATGCCGATTTGCTGTTGCACATCGGGATTTGTTATTACAAGCTGGGTAATCCGGTTGTAGCCAAGTCCTTTTTCCAAAAGGCCACGGATTTTGACTGCTATTGTGCTGATGCCCATTTTTACCTGGGTGAATGTCATGCAGTACAGGCGGAGTGGCACAAGGCCATCAGTGCTTATCTGAAGGCCATCCGCATTGACGACCGCAACGAGGAGTACTATGCCAGGCTCAGCGAGGCATATTCCCGGACCGGGAATTACAAGAAGGCTGAGTTGTACCTGCGCCAGGCTGCTGACACGGGGCCGGAGGATCCGCGCCACTGGGTGCGTCTGATTGCATTTTTGATGAAGCGGGGCAAGACGGATGAGGCCCTGGATGCGCTCGACGAGGCGGAGGATTACACCTACAGCCCTGAGTTGCTTTATTGCCGGAGCGCTTGTCTTTTTGACATGGGATTGAAGAAGGATGCGCTGCTGGTGCTCGAAGAAGCGCTGAACGAGGATTTCGAGGCGCACAACGAGCTCTTCAGGCTTGTGCCGGTGCTCGAAAATGACACAGAGGTGAGGGCGGTCATTGCCGTTTTCCAACCGGAGAGCGAGGAATAAGCTGTATTGCGAATAATTGTTTCCGTGGCAGCCTGGCCTATGGAAAGGCCGGCAGGTGGGTTATGGGCCCGTCCACTGACAAAAAAACTTCCCCGCTGTGGTTTGGCTTTGCCAAATCGCAGCGGGGATCTTTTTTTAGGGAAGGCCTGAGCAGGCCTGTTTGGCGAGGCACCCTGTCGTGGACGTTGGGGCTGTCTCAAAAAGACTTCCCGGCAAGACACCCTCTTTTGAAAAGTGCGCGGGGCTACGCTCCGTGCCCTGAAAATCCCTTTCCCGCGGCGGGAGGGGATTTTAGGGCATTCGGCCGGCCACAGGCCGGCCGAATGCCCTTTCCGGGGGCCGATCGGCACCGGCGGAACGGATTGCCGGGACTTTTGAGACAGCCTCAGCGGGGAAGGGACGCCCCGCCGAATACGCTTTCCGGGATTGCATCCGGCACCGGTGGACTTCGGAGCTGGGATTCAGGGTGCCAGCCGTTCTATTTTCCAACTGCCATGATCCAGTCGCGAATAGTGAATCCTGTCGTGCAGGCGGCTGGGCCGGCCCTGCCAGAACTCGATGGAATCCGGCCGCAGTAAATACCCGCCCCAGTTGTCGGGCAGGGGCAGTTTATCCACGTTTTCATATTTCATCTCCAGGGCCCTCACCTGCTCCTCCAGTACCTGGCGGCCGGCGATGGCGCGGCTTTGCGGAGAGGCCCAGGCGCCGATCTGGCTTCCCTTGGGCCTGCTTTGAAAATAGGCCTCCGAGTCCGCCTTGGAGATTTTTTCGATGACGCCCTCAATCCGCACCTGGCGCTGCAGCTCGGCCCAGAAAAAAAGCAGGGCTGCACAGGGGTTTTCACTGAGGTCTTGTCCTTTGCGGCTGTCGTAGTTAGTGAAAAAGACAAAGCCGCCGTCGCTGTAATTCCTCATCAGCACAGTTCTGGCGGAGGGCCGGCCCTGGGCATTGGCGGTGGCAAGGGTCATGGCATAGGGTTCGGGGAGTCCCCGCGAAAGGGCCTCCTGGAACCATTGGTGGAATTGCAGGACTGGATTTTCCGAGACGTCCTCCAGGTCCAGTTTGCCGTATTCGTATTCTTCTCTAAGGTTCAGCAGCATAGGGATGGCATTTATTGAGTGGTGGATGGGTGTGCACACACCAGCGAAGGTGCGACCGGCCGCGGGGGCTCTGCAGCCGGGTTTAAATTTTATCGCTGCAAATTTAACGAGGCATTTGCAATGTGGGGATGGCTTGCGTCAGTTTTGTGGGCCTGGCAAGGAAGCGGCTCGTGGCCAAAGGCCTCAGCAAGGGACAAAAAAAAACCCTGTCAATACTAATTTGACAGGGACAAAACAAAAAACAAACACTATGAACAAACACTATTCTTAAGTCACTTTTTTCAGCCTGAATTCAAAGTGGTTTTCAATCCACCATCGCCCAGTTCCATACAAGCCAAGGCTGTTTCAGGGTGAAAAAAGTCCCCCGTTGGCCGGGGGCTACATAAAAAACAAAAACTATGAACAAACACTCACCCTATAATCTTCAGCGGGGTTATAATGACTATTTTTACGAGGGTTTTAAGACCCTGTTTCAGTTCAAATAATTTTTTTTTAAATATTTTAAGGCGGGGCCAAGTGTATATTTGTCCAATAATAATTTATTAAATTTCAAATTTGTCAATAAGCATGCCAACAATCACATATTTAACTGATATAACTGCTGATTTGGCCTGCGCCAGCCTTTTGCTATTTGCGGGAAAAGCGTTGCACTTGCCATAGTGCTGCCTTCGGAGGCTTCCTATCCGGGGACTGAAGGACAAGGCTTGAGTCATGTGTGAAAAGTCACCAGGGTGCAGTGCCCCTCTTTGAAAAGGATGCGGGGCACAGCCCCGCTCCTGTCCCATAAGGCCGTGCAAAGCAATTCTCCGGTACCGACCGGCTATCGGGGATCTTAGGGAGCTTGTCTCAAAAGCCCCCTGGGCGAGACACCCTCTTTTAAAAAGCGCGCGGGTCGCAGCCCCGCGCGCCTAAAAGCCCCCTGTCGCCGTGGTTTGGCGAACCAAGCCGCGGCGACAGGGGGCTTTTAGTGCCGCAGTCCGGCAGAATGCCCTTTCCGGGAGCCAATCGGCACCGGCGGAACGAATTTCATAAGTGGGACCGGGTCTTTTGAGACAGGATCAATAGCAGCGGAAAAAAGGGGGCAATCGCAAAAACGCTGCCGTCACTTGGCCACTTCCAGTTTTACCTCCTTGATGACATCGCCGACTTCTATGGCGTTGACCACTTCCATTCCTGCCGTCACGCGGGCAAAAATCGTGTATTGCCCGTCGAGGTGCAAGGCCGGGGAATGCGTGATGAAGAACTGGACGCTTTCGGTGTGGTTGCCGGCGGATGCCATGCCGACATACCCCTCCCGGTCGTAGTGCAGGTAAGGCAACTCCGATCGGATGGTGAAATTGGGGCTTCCGTAGCCGTCGCCCCGGGGGCAGCCACCCTGTATGACAAAGTTGGGCACCACGCGGTGAAAGTTTTTACCCTCGTAGTATTTGCTGCCGACCTGCTCCAGGAAACTGGCCACGGTGCCGGGTGCATAATCCGGCAGCAGTTCCAGTGTGATATTTCCCTTGGTGGTTTCCAGGACGACCTTGCTGCCAGGTTTGAAGTCGCTGATGAGTTTCCAGTCAATTTTGTGGTTGTGCTTTGAGCGCATCACGGGAGAGGAGGTGCCCTTGAAATAGTCGAGGGTTTTCCGGATCTCGTTGTAGGTTTCTATTTCCTGGGGCAGCCGCAGTTTTTTCAGTGTGCCCTCCAGGACGGACAGGTCTTTGAATATTTCCTTAAAGCGGAGGGAGGAATCGCGCAGCACTTCTGCGGCCACGGCGGCCATGCCGGCATCTCCGCTTTCAATGGCGTCGCGGAAGCATTCGCTGAGTTCCTGCCTGGCGCGATCGCCGCTGCCGAAGACCTGGTTGAAATTGGGCATTCGGGCGATGCTGGCCAGGGCCTCCACGGCGGCTGTTCGCACCGGCAGGAGGTCCGAGGGATAGGCTGCATCCCGGATGTAGCCATAGCTCCATCCGTTCTGGGCCAGGGCTTTGAGGGCTTCTCCCTTTTCATAGGGATTGGTGCTGTTTTCAAAGCGGCGCTTCAGTTCCCATTTGAGGTATTTGCGGGATTCCTCAAAGGAGTAGGGCAGCCATTTGAAGGCGGCGGCATATAGCTTCATCGCCACCTGCCAGTGGCGTCCGGGTTGTTTGGCCAATTGCCAGTATTCAGAGGCTTCCTCCGGCATCCCATTGTCCAGAAAATAGTTGGCAGCAGTGAGGGCCACTGACTTCACCGGGTCGTTGAGTGCCTGGAAGGCCAGTGTTTTAACCTTTTCCCGGTCCAGATTTCCAAAGGCGCGGAGGATGTTGCACTTGACGCGAGGGTCCCGTTCCAGGGTGTACTGGTAAGCCAGCACGTCAGCGGCTTTTGTCGTTTTGGTCTTGCCAAGCGCCAGTACCAGGGCCATTCTGATGTTGGCGTCCTCTTCGCGTGCCAGGGCGGGGGCCAGGAGGCTGTCGGCTGTCGAAAGGTCAATTTTTCGGGCGCGCGCCAGGTAATTGGCGCCGATGAGGCGGACGCTCGGGGGGTAGTTGTTGCTGGTGGCGAAGGCAAGCATGGTGGCTGTGCCTTTGGCTGACACCATGTTGCGAAGGGCAAAGCGATAGATGCCCCAGGCCTGGCCTTCCAGCAGGAGGGTGTCCTTGGGGCGGTAGGTTGAAACGGAGGCAAGGTTTTCCAGCATGGTTTCCGTGCCGCATTTTCCGACTGCTTCCAGGATGGCTGCATTGAAGCGGTGCGACATGCCGGTGGTGTCGTAGCGGTCGAAGGCTTCCATCAGGCGGGCCTCTGCCCTTGGGCTTCCGGTTTGTCCGAGGGAATAGGCTGCTGCGGTTCTGATGTCATCCAGCGGGTCGCGCAGCATCTTTGCCAGGCTGTCCACGGAGCTGGTGTCTTTCAGGGAGGCGAAAGCCAGGACTGCCAGGTAGCGCAGGGTGGGGTCTTTTTGCCGGAAGTAGGGGTACAGGCTGTCGGAGAGCCCCTGGTCCTGGAGGTCGTATAGTTTTTGCACCTGGGGATTGGTGAAGTCAATGTGAATGTCGGTGAGGTTTTCTTCTGACGGCGGTACGCACTGGCTGAGGCCGATCAGGGCCAGAAAGAGTAGGGCTGGTGACAAATATTTCATAAATGAGATTTTGTTGCTTGCTTTTTTAATTTATACCCTTGGCAATTGTCCGAAGCTTCCTTTGGCCAGGAACATCGCCTTTTGATAATCTGACTTTGTATTTTTTTTGAGCCTGCCTTAAAGCCCCGGTGCAATTATAGATTTATTTCGCCGGTGCTGATGGGGCCTCCGTAAAGGGCTGAGGCTGTCTCAAAAGACCCGGCAATCCGTTCCGCTGGTGCCGATTGGTCTCCGGACAGGACATTTGGCAC
>JBEAYO010000188.1:0-6688 GCA_041159285.1 Bacteroidota bacterium
AATAGCCAAGCATGGGGCCCGATTGCAGCAGAGGGTGTTGCTGTCCCATGGCGCTGTGCATGGCGAACAGGAAGGTAATTGAGAGAAGGGTAAGCGGTGTTGTCTTCATATTGTCGGCAGTTTTATGTAAAAAATTGTTGCGACTTTGCCTCCCAGGTAATCTTGTCGCAGCAGGTCTGTTTATGGACGGCACAAGTTAGCGAGTGGAGGCGTATCGGAGGTTATTTTTCAGGTTAATATGTTTTTTTTATGTTTTTTATTTTGAACATCCTCTAAGCTACTGGGTATTCGGTCGGCGCAGCTTGCCTCCCGGAAAGGGTAGGTTGTTCACATGGGCACCATTTACTTGTTGCTAAAAAAGTCAGGGTTGTGTCAAGAGTCCATGCGGCTTCTTTCGCCAGTGCTGCCCAGCTGGCGGAAAGGGCAATCGGCGGGCCACAGGCCCGCCGATTGCCCGAAAAACCCCTTGAGGCTGTCTCAAAAGACCCGGCAATCCGTTCTGCTGGTGCCGATCGCCCCCACCGGCATGGGCATTCGGCCGGCCGTAGGCCAGCCGAATGCCCAAAATTCCTCTTCCGCCGCGGTTTGGCTTCGCCAAACCGCGGCGGAAGAGGAATTTTCAGGGCGCGGGGCTGCGCCCTGCACCCTTTTCGCAAGAGGGTGCCTAGTCGAGGGATCTTTTGAGACAGCCACCCGACCTTTTCAAAGCTGTGCGCAGCACACTGGCAACTTTGGCACAAGACCGTACATGCTAGACAGACATACATGCCCCTTGAAGCTTTGAAGGGACCATTTATTTTCCCCTTTTGTTCGGAACATATTTTTCATTTTTTACAAGCGGAAAAAATTCTGTTTTGCCAGAAAGCTTATGAAGTTGTTAGAAATTCAGTTGAAAAATTATCGGGATATTGCTTAATTTGCAATAACTATCGAACAACGCTTAAAAGTTATTTTCTAAAATATGTTCCGCAAGCCTGAGCGAAGGCAAAACTGATTCAACCATTTTGCCGTATAATTGGCTCTCCTGAAAAGCAACAGCAGGCCCGACCCGCTTTCAGGAAAGGCAGCAGGGCAGATTCCGCCTGAAAAGCCCCTATGGAGAGGTGCCTTTTCGCAAAATGTGCGCGGCAAAGCCCCGCCGAACGCTCTTTGTGGGACTCGGCACCGGCGAAATAAATTTCAAGCAAACATAGGTTTCCAATACAGCTTTAGGAATTACATAACTTTCATCCAGCCTAACCGAATCAAAATCCTGTAAGGGCTTTCTATTGTACCCAGCCTGGCTTCTAACCAAATAAGGCAGCACTGCGAGGCAGCGCGCTGACCAGGGGCTATACTATCCCCCTGTACTCAGACCAATCCAAAAGTACAACACCCTTAACTTGATTCGTCAAGGGCTCCAAGGCCGTTGCCGCCACTCAATTTTACATCAAAAAAAGCAGGATTTTACGATATGCAACACAAATACAAAGGATTATATGTCCCACAAGCCGAGAGCGACAGCTGCGGCACCGGACTAGTGGCCAAACTCAACGGGGAACGCTCCCACCAACTCGTGGAGGATGCCCTCAGCATGCTCCGCAACATGGAACACCGCGGCGCCTGTGGCTGCGAACCCAACACCGGCGATGGCGCCGGCATCCTTGTGCAGGTCCCCCACCAGCTGTTCGCCGAAGAGGTTCAGAAACTGGGCTTCTCACTGCCAGGTGCCGGGAACTATGGCGTGGGCATGCTCTTCCTGCCCAAGGACCAGGCCACCAAAACCCGCTGCCTGCAGGCGCTGCAGGACTGCCTGAGCTGGCTGAACTTCCGACTCATCGGCATGCGACCGGTACCGGTTGATAATAGCGGCCTCGGAGAATCGGCATTGTCCACCGAACCCGACATGGTCCAGGTCTTCATCCGCCACACCGACGGCCTCGCCGGCATGGAACTGGAACGCAAACTCTTCCTGCTCCGCAACTACGCCACCCGCGAAGTCCACCGCAAGCTGATACCCCAGGAACAAGACCTCTTCTACTTTGCCTCGCTTTCCCACAAGACCATCGTTTACAAAGGACAACTCACCACCTGGCAATTGCAGGACTACTTCCCGGACCTCCACGACCCGCGCCTGGTGTCCGCCATCGCCCTGGTGCATTCCCGCTTTTCCACCAATACCTTCCCCAAATGGAAACTGGCACAGCCCTTCCGCTACGTCGCCCACAATGGGGAAATCAACACGCTCACCGGCAACCTCAATTGGTGGAAATCCAGGGAAAGCAACCTGCAGCCGTCTGAATTCTACTCAGCCGAGGAACTCGCCATGCTGAAGCCACTCTGCCCCAAGGGACAATCCGACAGCGGCTACTTCGACAACGTCCTGGAAATGATGGTCATGGGCGGCCGCTCCCTGCCGCACTCCATGATGATGATGATCCCGGAGGCCTGGGAGAGCGACGAGCAAATGGAGGACTACAAGAAATCATTCTACGAGTACCACGAGAACCTCATGGAACCCTGGGACGGCCCCGCTGCCATCTGCTTCACCAACGGCATCCTCGTGGGGGCCACCCTCGACCGCAACGGCCTGCGGCCAGCCAGGTACTGCATCACCGAAGACAACCGCCTCATCCTCGCCTCCGAAGCGGGGGCCCTGCCGGTAGATCCCTCACAAATCATCGTCAATGGCAGGCTGCAGCCGGGGCGCATGCTCATCGCAGACCTCGATGAGCAACGCATCATCGCGGACGAGGAGGTCAAGAAGATCATTTGCAAGCGACTCCCCTACCGCGACTGGCTGGAGCGCTACCGCCTCCGCATGGACGACCTGCCCGCCGGAGAGCCCGAACCGGCTCAATTCCCGGCCCCGGAGCTTTTGCAGCGGCAACAGCTGGCAGGATATTCCCGCGAGGACCTTCGCGTCATCCTCGAACCCATGGCCCGAAACGGGGAAGAGCCGATCGGCTCCATGGGCACGGACACCCCCCTGGCCGTGCTGTCGGAAAAGCCACAGCACCTGTCCAACTATTTCAAGCAGCTATTCGCACAGGTGACCAACCCGCCGATTGACCCCATCCGGGAGCGCTCGGTGATGTCGCTTTCCTCCCGGCTCGGCGGGGGCGGCAACTTCCTGGCCATGACGCTGGAGCACGCCCGCTTCATCCGACTCGAACAGCCGGTACTGGACAGCAGCGATTTCTCCAAGATAAAAAATATCTGGCACCCGCATTACCGCGCTGCCGTAATCAACATACAATTCCTGGCAGACGGCAAGCCGGGGCGACTGCGCCACGCCCTCGACCAACTGGGCCAGCAGGCAGAGGGACTGGTGAAGGACGGCGCCAACATCCTCATCCTCTCCGACCAGGAGCGGCAGCTCAATATGGCGCCCATCCCCTCCCTGCTGGCGACCGGCTATGTTCACCACCACCTCATCAGGATGGGGTTGCGGGGCCGCACCTCCCTCGTAGTGAAAGCCGGCGATGCGCTGGAGACGCATCACTTTGCCACGCTCATAGGATTCGGGGCCAACGCCGTCTATCCCTACCTGGCCCTGGCCACCGTAGCCGCTATGCAACAAGGCCCTGTGGTAACGGCTGGCAACGGCTATCCCGCCAACCCGGAGTACTTCCAGCAGAAATACATCAAGGCAGTGTCCAAGGGACTGCTCAAAATCATGTCGAAAAACGGCGTTTCCGCCTTGCAGTCCTACCACGGTTCCCAGATTTTTGAGATCCTGGGACTGAGTGCAGAGGTCGTGGACCGCTGCTTCACAGGTGCCATCTCCCGGATCGAGGGCCTGACCTTTGACGACATCGCCGCCGAGGTGCTGGAACGCCACGACCGGGCAGCCGTGGCGAATGCCGCGGGCAGTGGCTTCACGGCCCTTGAGGCTGGAGGTGTGTACCAGTGGAAGCAGGACGGGGAATTCCACCTCTTCAACCCGCAGTCCATCCACCTGTTGCAGTACGCCACGCGAAAAAACGACTTCCAGTCCTATAAAAAGTACGCCGCGCTCATCAACCGGGAAAGCGAGGCCGCCTGCACGCTGCGCGGCCTGCTGCAGTTCAGGGGCCGGCCTGCCGACATGGCCATTCCGTTGGAGGAAGTGGAGCCGGTGGAGAACATCCTGAAGCGCTTCGCAACGGGCGCCATGTCCTTCGGATCCATTTCACACGAGGCCCATGCCACGCTCGCCATCGCCATGAACCGCATTGGTGCGAAAAGCAACAGTGGCGAAGGGGGTGAGGACCCCATCCGCTTTGAGCGGAAGCCCAACGGCGACTGGGAGCGCTCGGCCATCAAGCAGGTGGCTTCCGGCCGCTTCGGCGTCACAAGCTACTACCTGAGCAATGCAGAGGAACTGCAGATAAAAATGGCACAGGGTGCCAAGCCGGGCGAGGGAGGCCAACTGCCAGGGCACAAGGTGGACGAATGGATTGCCAGGGTGCGCCATTCCACGCCCGGCGTGGGACTCATCTCACCGCCACCCCACCACGACATCTACTCGATCGAGGACCTCGCCCAGTTGATTTTTGACCTGAAAAACGCCAATCGCCAGGCCCGAATCAGCGTCAAGCTCGTATCCAAGGCGGGGGTTGGCGTCATTGCCTCCGGGGTTGCCAAGGCCCACGCCGACGCCATCCTCATCTCCGGTCACGATGGGGGGACTGGTGCCTCGCCGCTCACATCCATCCGCCACGCCGGACTGCCCTGGGAGCTGGGCCTGGCCGAAGCGCACCAGACCCTGGTGCGCAACAAGCTGCGGGACCGGGTGACACTGCAGTCTGACGGCCAGATACGCACCGGCAAGGACCTGGCGGTGGCCGCTATCCTCGGAGCAGAGGAATGGGGCGTCGCCACGGCTGCCCTGGTCGTGGAGGGTTGCATCCTCATGCGCAAATGCCACCTGAACACCTGTCCGGTGGGCATAGCCACCCAGGACCCCGAACTTCGCCGGCGCTTCGATGCCGACCCGCAGCACATCATCAACTTTTTCACCTTCCTGGCGGAGGACCTGCGCGAGATCATGGCCAGCCTGGGCATCCGGACCGTCAATGACCTGATCGGGCGCACCGACTTGCTGGAAACCAAGCCGCTGACCCGGCACCCCAAGCACCGCAACCTCGATTTGTCTCCACTGCTGTACCGGGAGGCAGGCAGTGAGAGCGTCGGCCAGTATAAGGCGGTGGAGCAAGATCACGGCATCTCGGGGCAACTTGACTGGCGCCTGCTGCAGACAGCCCGCAACACCCTGCAGAACCAGCGCTTTGTCGAGTCGGTGTTCGACATCAAAAATACCGACCGGGCAATTGGCACCTTGTTGTCGAACGAGATCACGAAGATATACAAGGGCGAGGGCCTGCCGCCCGGCTCCATCCAGTACCGCTTCCGGGGCTCTGCCGGGCAGAGTTTCGGGGCCTTCGGGGCCAGGGGCATTCACTTCGTGCTGGAAGGGGAAGCCAACGACTACCTGGGCAAGGGCCTTTCCGGTGGCCGCCTGGTGGTGACGCCGGACCGCGACGCCCGTTTTGAGCCTTCGGAGAACATCATCGTAGGCAATGTGGCCATGTACGGAGCCACCTCGGGAGAGGTGTTCATCAACGGCCGGGCGGGCGAGCGCTTTGCTGTCCGCAATTCCGGGGCATCGGCGGTAGTGGAGGGAGTCGGGGATCATGGCTGCGAGTATATGACAGGCGGCGTGGTGGTGGTGCTGGGCTCCACGGGGAAGAACTTTGCGGCCGGCATGAGCGGTGGCATGGCCTTCGTTTACAATTACGACTTGTCTTTTGCGCGCAACTGCAACCGGGAGATGGTGGATATTGACCCCATCTCGGCGTCGGATGCCGAGTTGCTGCGCAACCTGGTGCGGGATCATTTCCGCTATACCGGCAGCCGCCTGGCGCTGACCATCCTGCAGAACTGGCGCGCGCACCAGCACTATTTCGTCAAGGTCATGCCGCAGGACTACAAGCGGGTGCTGGCGGAACGGGAGAAGGTGGCGATGGCGGCGGAAGGGGGATTTAGGGGTATTCGGCCGGCCTGTGGCCGGCCGAATACCCTTTCCGGGGGCCAGTCGGCACCGGCGGACCCGGACTGCCGGGTCATTTGAGGCAGCCTCTTCCCAAGAGGCAGGCAGCTCGGCCGACCCCCTTTGTTTTTGAGGGGATTAATTGTAATTATCAAAACATCAAGACATGGGCGACCCAAGAGGATTTCTAAAACACACCAGGGAACTGCCGGCCTCCCGGCCTGTGACAGAACGCGTGCAGGACTACCGCGAAATCTACGAGGACTTTCCCCTGGAAAAAACCGTCAGACAGGCGTCGCGCTGCATGGACTGCGGCGTGCCCTTCTGCCACAACGGCTGCCCGCTGGGCAACATCATCCCCGAATTCAACGATGCCGTCCATCGCGAGGCGTGGGAAGAAGCCACAGAAATACTGCTCCGCACCAACCACTTTCCAGAGTTCACAGGTCGCATCTGCCCGGCCCCCTGCGAGGCCGCCTGCGTGCTCGGCATCAACCAGCCGCCAGTGGCCATAGAACACATCGAGAAGAACATCGCCGAGATCGCCTGGGCCAGCGGCTACATACGGCCCAACCCGCCGGCCCGGCGCAGCGGCAAAAAAGTCGCCGTCGTTGGCTCCGGCCCGGCAGGTCTTGCCGCAGCGGCATCGCTGAACCACCACGGCCACGAGGTGAC
>JBEAYO010000189.1:0-6674 GCA_041159285.1 Bacteroidota bacterium
GTCGGAAGACCTGCTGCTAACTGGCATAAACCTCGATGAGACGGACCTCAGTGCTGTCAATACGGACAGCTTTCCATACTTGCGACTTGAGTTCTTTGCCAAGGATTCACTGCAACGCTCGCCGGTGCAGCTCCTGAACTGGAGCCTTCACTACGAGGGCCTGCCGGACATCGGCTTTGACCCCGGCAGCCACTTCTCCTTCCATGCCGATACCTTGGAGTCTGGGGACAGCCTCCGGCTTTCCTGCGACGTGAGGCTCACAAACGGCGTTTCCCTGGATAGCTTCCATGTGAAATACCAGGTCTTGAATCAATCGGGCCTGGTAGTGGAATTGATGCAGCGCTTCGACAGCCTCGAAGGGGCCAGCAGCCGGAGATTGGATTTTTCCTGCCCGACAACTGGCATGCAAGGGAATTATCAACTGCAGCTGCAGTTGATTCCAAACGGCCAGGTGCAGGATCTGCATGATTTCAACAACTACTTGACGGCAGACTTTTTCGTGAAAAGGGATCGAGCCAATCCGCTCCTGGATATCACTTTCGACGGCATCCGGATCATGAACGGAGCTATTGTTTCACCAAAACCGGACGTGGTCATCACCCTCAAGGATGAAAACGCTTTCATTTTGCTGTCCGACACTTCAATCGTCGGCATGGTTCTGGTCCATCCCAACGGGCGACAGGAAACGATCAGCATGGGCTCCCCCGAAATTCAATTCGTGCCCGCCGTGGACGCGAAAAACAACCGGGCCGTCATCTTCTGGCATCCAACCTTTACCCAGGCCGGCAAGTACGAACTGCTGGTTCGGGCTGCGGATGCAACCGGCAACCCCACGGGCTCCGCACCCCTAAAGATTTCCTTCGAGGTGATCCTCGAGTCTTCCATTTCGCATTTCCTGCCCTATCCCAATCCCTTCTCCAGTTCAACCAGGTTTGCCTACACGATGACTGGCGAGGAGCCTCCCGCTGCGCTGAAGTTGCAGATACTGACGGTGGCCGGCAGGATTGTCAGGGAATTCACCCAGGCGGAGATTGGTCCCCTGAAGACGGGCACCCATCTGACGGACTTTGCCTGGGACGGCACCGATGAGTTTGGAGACCGACTGGCAAACGGGATTTACCTCTACCGCCTGATTGTCAAGGATGACCAGGAGAAGGCATTGGAGCACTTTGAGACGGGTGCGGATAAATACTTCAACAAGAATTTTGGCAAAATTGCCATCATTCGCTGATGACCTCAACTATGGAAAAAACACACAGGATACTGATTGCGCCGGGGCTTTCCTCGAGGAACTATTGGTGGGACCTTTACCGCTGCCGGGAGCTGCTCTGGGTCCTGAGCTGGCGGGATATCAAGGTCCGCTATAAGCAGACCGCCATTGGCATTCTGTGGAGCCTGCTCCGTCCCCTGCTCACCATGAGCATCCTCACCTTGGTCTTTGGCTATTTCATCAAATTGCCGGCGGCTGGCAATCATCCCTACCACTTGCTGGTGCTCAGCGGCATCCTGCCCTGGCAGTTTTTTGCAAGCACAACTTCCGAGGGTAGCAACAGCCTGCTGGACAACCAGAACCTGGTCACCAAGGTGTATTTTCCGCGCCTGATCATACCCCTCAGCACCTGCCTTGCCAGCTTGGCGGACTTCACGGTGGCCCTCTTGCTGCTGCTGCCCATGATGGCATACTTTGATTTCATGCCGTCCTGGCAAATCGTATTCCTGCCGGTCTTCGCCCTGCTGCTCCTCCTGCTTTCCTTCGCCTGTGGGGCATGGCTGACCGCGCTGAACGTGAAATACAGGGATTTCAGGTATGCCCTGCCCTTTGTCATACAGATCGGCCTGTACCTCTCGCCGGTGGGTTACAGCGCCGGCATCGTCCCGGCGCACCTGCAGTCCTGGTATGCCCTGAACCCGATGGTGGGCATCATCGAGGGCTTCCGCTGGTGCCTGCTGGGAAACAGCCAGCTCAATGCCGTGCAGCTGCTGACATCTGCTGCGGCCACTGTACTGCTCCTGTTCTGCGGCATCCGGTACTTCCGTCAGACAGAGCGCTATTTTGCAGATTTGATTTGAAAACAAACCATGGAAGACTACGCCATCAAGGTTGAAAACCTGCACAAATCCTACCAGGTGTCGCAGGGTCGTTCCGCCCGCTACTCCGCGCTGCGGGATGTGTTGACGGAGCGGGCAAGGCTGTTCTTCTCCCGCCTGGCCGCCCGCCAGCATCCATTCGCCGCCCTTCAGCAGGAAACCTTCCATGCCCTGCGGGATGTGAGTTTCGAGGTGAAACACGGCGAGGTGACGGGCATCATCGGGCGAAACGGGGCCGGGAAGAGCACCCTGCTGAAAATCCTCAGCCGCATCACCGAGCCCGACCGCGGGCAGGTGGTCCTTAACGGCCGGGTGGCTTCGTTGCTGGAAGTGGGTACCGGCTTCCACCCGGAACTCACCGGCAGGGAGAACATATACCTCAGCGGTGCCATCCTCGGCATGCGGCGCCGGGAGATAAGACAGCGCTTCGACGACATTGCTGAATTTGCCGGCATTGAAAGGCACCTGGACAAGCCGGTCAAGCGCTATTCCACCGGCATGTACGTGCGCCTGGGCTTCGCTGTGGCCGCCCACCTGGAGACCGATATTCTGCTGATAGACGAGGTGCTGGCCGTCGGCGATGCGGAGTTCCAGCGCAAGTGCCTCGAAAAGGTGAAGCTGCTGATCACCTCCGGAAAATCAGTGCTGCTGGTGAGCCACAATCTCGGCGTCATCAATTCATTTTGCGACCAGTGCATTCTGCTGGAACAGGGGAGCGTCCAGGCTGTTGGAAAGCCGGAAAAGGTTACCGCTTCCTATATCAAATCGCTTGAAGCCGGCCACAGCGGAAGTATCGAATTCAAGGGTCCGTTGGGCAATAAGGTAAATTTGCTTGAAGTCCTGGTCAATCATATGAACCCCCTGGCCAACATGGCGCTTGTATCCCCGCTTTCGGCAATAGAGATCAAGGTCAAACTCAATATCGGCAATACAAACAGGCTGCGTGTAACGCTGAGCCTATTTTGCGATGGAATAAGGATTTTCACCACCCACGACCACCCCGGGGAAAACACCACTACAGGCACAATTCTGTCTTGTTTTTTAATTCCAGCCAAGGTGCTGCGTCCAGCTACTTATTTTATGGCCGTAGGCGGTCTGGAGAACGACGGACTCGGAGAATGGTTCTGGCGGCAGGATGTATGCTCTTTTACGGTTCTGGAGGAATGGGCTGAGGATTTCGAAGCCATTAATCAAGGTCTGATCAACATACAGGCCCGCACAAACAGATCGCAGATCCATGATTCCTAAGACAATTCATTATTGCTGGTTTGGGAACCATCTGCCAGATACCGTGTCCATCCAATGTCTGGAGAGCTGGAAAGCTCAGCTGCCTGATTTCGAGATAAAGTGCTGGAATGAGACCAATTTCGACATCAATGCCAACGATTATGTGAAGTCGGCCTATGAGCATGGCGCCTGGGCCTTTGTTTCAGATTATGCCAGGGTATGGATACTCAGGCATCACGGAGGGATATATCTGGATACGGATATGCTCTTGCTCAAAAGTCTGGAGGATTTCCTGGCCTATTCCTGTTTTCTCGGCTGTGAGAGAAGCGATGCGGTCAGTTGCGGCATCATAGGTGCTGCACCGGGGCATGCCTACCTGGCAGAGCTGGATAACTATTTCCGCACACTCAAGTTCAATCCTGAAAATAAAATGCTGATATCCAGTATTTTTACAAAAATATTGAGCCAAAAAGGGTTCATGCTTTGCACCTCGATCACACAGATTGAGGATGTCACTCTCTTTCCAGAAGATTACTTTTATCCATTGCCATTTTCCCATCGGGGAAGACCATATACCCATTTCTTAACCCCCAACTCAACAGCAGTACACCTATGGGGCGAGCGGTGGAAGAACAGCAGGGATTTCCTGAGGGAGGGGAATTTTAAAAGGGCAATGGAAGGCCTGAGTGGCAAAAGACTGCCCGTTGAATGCTTGTCCGAATTGCCGGCTGCTTATGCTAGGTTTTTGTTCGTCAAGGCCAGGAAAAATAAAGCCTTGCAAAGACTGACCCCATGGTTGAAAAAGGCAGTCAGCCATCTCATCGCACCGCTTTTCATCAACAGGTGCTTCAACCGGGCGCTCGATCTCGCGCCGCTTTTTTTCTTCGAACGCAGGAGCTATTTGATTCCGAGCGAGCATTCAATGTTGCTAAGTGGTAATGTTCATGTCAAAAAGAAGGGCATCAGGTACAAGCTCAATCTCAAGGAACACAATGGATGGAGGGTATATTTCAATATTTTTGATCGCGGCACCCTGCGCTTGTTCAAACTGATACAGCCCCATTACAATGTTGTTGATGTTGGTGCCAATCTTGGTTACTACACGCTGAACATGTCAGCGCGGTTGTACTCGGGCTGCATCTTCGCTTTTGAACCCGACAGGAAAAATTATGAGGACTTGCTCGGAAATATAAAGTTGAATAAATTCAGGAATATCACCCCCTTCCAAATGGCGCTGGGAGCTTACTCAGGATATTGCAACATCCGAGTGATCAATGATAAGAATCTGGGCATGAATCGCGTAGGTCCGCCGCAAAATTCTGAGTTGGATATTGAAATGCGCACATTGGATTCACTGCCCCTGGCAGAGCAGGAAATACACCTCATCAAGATTGATGTCGAGGGCTATGAGCACGAGTTTTTAAAAGGGGCAAGACAAGCCATCTCGAAGTATAAACCTATCCTGTTTGTTGAATTTTGCGATACCAACCTCCTCATTTACAGTTCTTCTGCCAAACTCCTTTACACCTATATAAAAAATGATTTAAAATATGATTACATTATAAATGCAAATACGCAAGAACCAATTGATGAATATACTCAATTCAGCGGTTGTTTTTTCGACGCGTTGTGCTACGATAAAGGAAGCTTGATCTGACCATGAAACATCCCGCTGCATCCATCATCATCTGCACCAGGAACAGGAACGAACTCCTGGCGCAATGCCTGCATTCCATCGCACGGCAAGCCGGTGTCCGGGAAGTGGAAGTGCTGGTGGTGGACAATTACCTGCCGGATCATGCCAGGCCTGTGGTGGAAGGTGTCGCTGCGCCTGGCTTCAGGTATGTCCATGAACCACAGCTGGGATTGAGTTATGCCAGGAACCGGGGTGCTGCGGAGGCAGGTGCCCAATGGCTTTGCTACATCGACGATGACGCCAGGATGCGCCCCGGCTATCTGGAGCGGCTGTTCTGGGTCCTTCGCAACTTTGATTTCGACTGCTTTGGCGGGATGTACTTCGCCTGGCATCCCTTTGGCAAGCCCGACTGGTTGCCGGAAAGCTTCGGGACGAAGATTCCCTTGCGGGACGAGGTGGGATACATCTCGGTTCCGGAGTTGTCAGGCGGGAACTTCTGCGTAAAAAAGGAGGCCTTGATCCAGGCGGGAGGCTTTTCCACTGACTTCGGCATGCGGGGCGGCAACATCGCATACGGGGAAGAGGGCGTGCTGCAGGCAAAGCTGTTGTGGAAGGACTGCAAGCTGGGATTCGACCCCTTGCTGGCGGTAGATCACGCAGTGCTTCCCGGAAAATTAAAGCTGAGCTGGCAGCTGCGCCATTGGTATGCGCACGGCAGGGACGGCAGGCGAATCAAGGGGGAGCACCAGCTGCCGGAAGTGCTGATATTATTGTCAAAATCAATGGCCGGGAGCCTGCTTAAATTTCCTGTCTGCCTGCTGAAATTGCTTCGGACCAGCAACTACTACTGGCAGAACCTGGTCTGGGACGTTTACTCGCCGCTGTTTTTCCGCACCGGACAAATTGTCGGCTCAATCCAATCGCGCCATGCTGGTTTCCATCATCATCCCCTGCTATAACGCCGGGCAATACATCGCCGAATGCCTGGAGCATGCCCTGACCCAGACCCATCGGCCCATTGAAATCATCGCCGTTGACAACAATTCCTCGGACAACACGCTGTCCATCTTGCAGGACTGGCAGCGCGAACACCCCTCCCTGCTCAGGGTATTGGAAGTGCGCAAGCAGGGTGCCCCGGCCGCCAGGAATGCAGGCCTGGCTGTCGCAGCCGGAGAATGGCTGCAATTTCTCGACGCGGATGACCTGATACTTCCGGAGAAAATCGAGCGGCAGGTGGACTTGCTGTCAAGGGCGAGGCCACAGCCCGTTCAAATCATCGGAAGCTATGTGGATGCCCATCCGGATGGAAAATCCATCCCGCGACCGGCGCGGGCTGCAGCCCCCTTTGACGTCATCGCCTTTTCCAACCTGGGCCAGACCTCTGCCAACTTGTTCTGCCGGGAAAGCGTCCTGGCCATCGGCTGCTGGGATGAATCGCTGCCAAATGCCCAGGACCTGGATTTGATCTTCAGATTGCTGATGATGAAGGAAGGCGAAGGCGTGTTGTACGACCCTCATTTTAACACCATTTACCGCCACCACAACGCCGGCAGCATCACCTCCCGACACCCATCGCTGCTCACGAGGAACACGCTGAAGGTGAGGTTGAGTCATTTTTCTAACCTGAAGCAGCAACATTCGCAGTTGTTTGCCAGGGAACAGGCACTTTTCGAGGACATGCTTTATTTCGCCATCTACCGCGCGGGCATTTACGATATAGCGC
>JBEAYO010000190.1:0-6669 GCA_041159285.1 Bacteroidota bacterium
CAGCTGTGCCAAATATTTTTAATTTTTTTTGAACAATCTTTCACTTATGTAGTTATTTTTCTCTATTTTTCGTATCTTAATTCTTTAAATCAAACCCGTGACAAAATAATTAGATATGAAAACCTTGAGAGACACCTTCGAGATACCAGCTTTCGGTGTTTGCAGTTTTATTGGTGAGAAAATGGGAATTGCCTCCGGCAACGTCCGAATGTACTTTATTTATCTTTCCTTTGTCACAATGGGCTCCCCCGTCATACTCTATCTCTTCCTGGCGTTCTGGCTCAACATCAGAAGTTATTTCAGGAACAAGAGAACCCTCGTCTGGGATTGAGGATTACACATCGTAGTTCAGCACACTGGCCAGCCATTTCTCTGCCTGCTCCAGGGTCATGCCCTTGCGCTCGGCATAATCGGCAACCTGGTCCTTGGATATCTGGCCAATGGTAAAATACTTGGAATCCGGATGGGAAAAATACCAGCCGCTGACCGAAGAGGCCGGCCACATGGCACAACTCTCGGTCAGCCTGATTCCCACTTTTCGCTCCACCTGCAACAATTCCCACAGGGTTCGCTTTTCTGTGTGCTCCGGACAAGCAGGATAGCCCGGTGCTGGACGGATGCCATGGTATTTTTCTTCAATTAACTGGTCATTGCCCAAATCCTCATTGGGCGCGTAAGCCCATATCTCCTTTCTGACGCGCTGGTGCATGTACTCAGCCAAGGCCTCCGCCAGGCGGTCTGCCAGGGCCTTCAGCAAGATGGCATGGTAGTCATCGTGCTGGTCTTCAAAGTGTTTCACCCATTCGTCAAGGCCAATGCCAGCGGTGACAGCAAAGCTGCCGATGTAATCCACCTTGCCACTTTCAACCGGCGCAATGAAATCCGAAAGGCTCAGGTTGGGCTGTCCCTTTGCTTTCTCTGCCTGCTGACGCAGGAAATGAAGCTTTCTCAGCACTTTTGCGCGGCTTTCATCCTCGTACAACTCCACATCGTCCTCCCCGGTGGAATTCGCCGGAAAGATGCCCACTACCGCCTTTGCCTTCAGCCACTTTTCAGCAGTCATCCTGGCCAGCAGGACTTTTGCGTCCTCGAACAATTGCCGTGCCTGCTCGCCAACTACCTCGTCAGCGAGAATGGCCGGATATTTACCGCTCAACTCCCAACTTTGAAAAAAGGGAGTCCAGTCGATGTAGGGCACCAGCAACTCCACGGAAATGTCGTCAAAAACTGTAATTCCTGGTTTTGCCGGCTTGGACGGCACGTAGGCAGCCCAGTCGGTGCGCCAATGATTCTGCCGGGCCTGGCTCAGGCTGAGATAGGCCCTGGAACTGTTCCTCGCAGCCCGCTGTTCCCTGATACCGGCATATTCCCGCTCCACTTCCTCCAGATATCGCGATCGCGTGCCCTGATCGGAGGAAGTAAGCACTGATGCCACTGCCACGCTTCGCGAGGCATCCAGAACGTGGATCACAGGACCCTGGTAAACAGGGCTGATCTTCACGGCCGTATGCGTCCTGGAGGTGGTGGCCCCCCCGATCAGCAAAGGCATCTTGAAGCCCTGGCGCTGCATCTCCTTTGCCACATGCACCATCTCATCCAGAGAAGGGGTAATCAGGCCGCTCAGGCCTATCATTTGAACCTGCTCCCTGCGGGCAGCCTCCAGTATCTTATCGGCCGGCACCATGACGCCCAGGTCTATTATCTCAAAGTTGTTGCAGGCAAGCACAACCCCGACAATGTTTTTGCCGATGTCGTGTACATCGCCTTTCACTGTGGCCATCAATATTTTCCCCTTGGCGGAATGACCCGTCGCCGATTTTTCCTTTTCTATAAAAGGGGTCAGATAGGCAACGGCCTTTTTCATCACCCTGGCGGACTTCACAACCTGAGGCAGGAACATCTTGCCACTGCCAAACAGATCGCCTACCACGTTCATGCCATCCATCAAAGGTCCCTCAATCACCTGAATCGGGGCATCAAAGCGCTGCCTGGCTTCCTCGGTGTCCGCCTCTATGTAGTCTGTGATTCCCTTCACCAGGGCATGTGCCAGGCGTTTCTCCACCGGCGCATCGCGCCAGGCCAGATTCTGCTGCACCTGGAGGACGGATTCCGTATGCTTGACGGTCTCCGCGTACTCCGTAAGTCGCTCCGTGGCATCGGGCCGCCGGTTGAAGATCACGTCTTCCACCCGCTCCCGCAGTTCAGCCGGGATTTCCTCATAAACCTCGATCATGCCGGCATTCACAATACCCATGTCCATGCCGGCGCGAATGGCATGGAACAGGAAGCATGAATGCATGGCTTCCCGGACGCGGTCATTGCCCCTGAAGCTGAATGACAGGTTGCTGACCCCCCCGCTGATACTCGCACCCGGACAGCGACGCTTAATCTCGCGGGTGGCCTCAAGGAAATTGATCGCATACTCGTTGTGTTCCTCTATGCCAGTGGCCACCGCGAAAATATTGGGATCAAAAATGATATCCCAGGGATCAAAGCCCACTTTTTCTGTCAGAATGCGGTATGCCCGCTCGCAAATTTCAACCTTCCGCGCCGTAGTGTCCGCCTGACCCTGTTCGTCGAAGGCCATGATGACGGCAGCAGCTCCATAGCGGCGTACCAGCCTGGCCTGCCGGATGAACTCCTGCTCGCCCTCCTTCATGGAAATGGAGTTAACGATGGACTTTCCCTGAATGCATTTCAATCCAGCTTCGATCACGCTGAACTTGGAACTGTCCACCATGATAGGTATGCGGGAAATGTCAGGTTCCGCCATCAACAGCTGCAGGAAGGTCACCATGGCCTGCTCACTGTCAAGCAGTCCTTCATCCATATTAATATCTATGATCTGCGCACCAGCTTCTACCTGCTGACGTGCCACGGACAAGGCCTCCGCATAGTTGTTCTCCTTGATGAGCCTGGCGAATTTCTTGCTGCCAGTTACATTGGTCCTCTCCCCGATGTTCACGAAGTTGGTCTCGGGCCTGATTATCAGGGGTTCCAGCCCCGACAACATCAAATAGGATGGCTTTGGCTCCCTGACGACGGGAGCAACAGCAGCGACATGAGCGGCCATGTGCCGGATGTGGTCCGGCGTGGTTCCGCAGCAGCCGCCCACGATATTGACAAAACCGCTGGTCACGAAATCATCTATATATCCGCACATCTCATGCGGCGTCTGATCGTATTCTCCCATTTCATTGGGCAAACCGGCATTGGGATAGGCGTGCACATAGCAATCCGCGATATTGGACAGCGCCTCGAGGTGGGGACGCATTTCCTTTGCACCCAGTGCGCAGTTCAAGCCAATGCAGATGGGCCTGGCATGCCGCACCGATATCCAGAAAGCTTCGACAGTTTGCCCGGAGAGCGTACGGCCGCTGGCATCCGTAATGGTTCCTGATATCATGATGGGCAGGCTGATACCACGCTCTGCGAATAGCTGGTCGATGGCAAAAAGTGCCGCCTTTGCATTGAGGGTGTCAAAAATTGTTTCCACCAGGAAAATATCCACCCCTCCCTCGAGCAGGGCCGTGGCTTGCTCGTAATATGCACCCACGACCTGGTCGAAGGTAACGGCCCTGTAGCCGGGGTCGTTGACGTCCGGGGACAGGGACAAGGTCTTGTTAAGCGGCCCGAAAGCCCCAGCCACAAAGCGGGGCTTCTCCGGTGTCAAGCGGTTGAATTCATCCGCTGCCTTGCGCGCCAGGCGGGCTGCTGCCAGGTTGATGTCGCGCACCAGCTCCTGCATATCGTAGTCAGCCTGGGAAAATGAATTGGAATTAAAGGTATTGGTCTCTATTATATCTGCACCGGCATCGAGATACTCCCGGTGGATGCTTTCTATGATCTGGGGTTGGGTCAGACAGAGCAGGTCGTTGTTGCCTTGCACATCGGTATGCCAGTCAGCAAACCGTTCTCCGCGGTAATCCTCTTCCTGCAGCTTGTAACGCTGGATCATGGTACCCATGGCACCATCAAGGATAAGTATCCGCTTTTGAATAGCTGATTCTAAAGATGCTCCCATCTGACTGTATTGTTATTGGTTACTAAATAGACTCTCCTCCGCCAGTTCACAAATGACATGACCTATCAGCAAGTGCACCTCCTGGATCCTTGGCGTGTTCTCAGAAGGCACCACCAGCAAGAGGTCAGCCAAATCCTTCATGGCATATCCCTTCGACCCCGTGAATCCAACCACCTTCAGCCCCAACTGGCGCGCCTTGGCCATGGCATTGAGCACATTGGTGGAACTGCCGGAAGTAGAAAGGGCGATGAGCAGGTCGCCGGATTTCCCCATGGCTTCCACCCCACGGCTGAAGACCTGGTCAAATCCAAAATCGTTGGACACTGCCGTTAAAAAAGATGGGTTTACATGAAGGGCTTCAGAAAAAAGAGCAGGCCTGTCCAGAAAAAACCGCCCTGACAGTTCAGCTGCCAGGTGCTGCGCGTCGGCAGCGCTGCCGCCATTGCCGCAAAACAAAACCTTATTGCCCGAGCGGAAGGTTTTCACCACCTCGAGGGTAATCGCTTCAATCAATTGCCATTGTCCTGCTTCTGAGAGCACCCGCTCCAGAACCAGCTGATGTTCTTCCAGAATGTTACGGATTCTGTCCTGCATGGTGGTGGAGAGCGGCCTTGATGTGTGCCACCAGTTTATCCATGGTTACTTCCTGTTGCACCTTGCTTATCCAGACTTGCTTGTCAGAAATTGAATCGGCCAGTTCTTTTCCCAATTTCAGATTCTTGACTGACACGACACCTTTGGCTGCCTCATCTGTTCCGAGCAAAATTACGACAGGACAATTTTTCTCATCGGCATAGGCAAGCTGTTTCTTCATCTTGCGAAATCCCTTGTAAGCTCCGCAGTAAACCTCGGCATCTAAACCAGCGGCCCTTAAGTCTCTGGCTATCTGGTGATAGGTATTCTCCAATTCTTCATCAAACCAGGTGATGAGCACCGGACCCTCCGCCCTTACTTCACCAGGGCGGGCCAGGCGAAGGAGTTCCGCCAGGCGGTCCACGCCTATGGATGCACCGGTGGCAGGAACTTTCATGCCCAGCAGCTTCTCCACCAGGTCATCATATCTGCCGCCTCCGCAAATGGAGCCCACCTTCCGCTCCTTGCCCTTTTCATCCTTGAAGGTGAGTAGCGACTCGGCCTCGAACACGGGCCCCGTGTAGTATGCCATGCCCCTCATCAGCGAGGGGTCAAATACAATTTTAGACTCGTCAAATCCCAGGGCCGACCACAGCTTGTGCATCCTGCTTAGTTCCTGGACGCCCTCCACAGCCAGCTGATGATCTCCCACTGCTGCCTCCAGGCGTTCCAACACCTGCTCCCTGGATGCGGCTCCCATCGCCAGCTTCAGGAAACCCAGGATCTTATCCACCTTTTCCCCATCCAGTTGCAATCCCACGACAGCCGCCCCGGAACTGTCCATCCTTCCAGGCCCCAACTCCAGCCGGACATCCTCCCAGCCTATCTTGTCGAGCTTGTCAATGACACGCAGCACGGCCGCCTCCAGCTCCGGAGTATCAATGCCCAGGGAGGCCAGGAAACCCTTCAGCACTTTCCGGTTATTCACCCGGATGATGTAACTACTGGCAGGCAGGCCGATGGCCTCCAGAGCATCCGACAAAATCATGCAGGCCTCCGCATCTGTTGCCACGTCATCTGAGCCCACGGTGTCAAAATCCAACTGCCAGAACTCCCGAAAGCGCCCCGGCAGCAGCTTTAACTCATAGCGATAGACCGGACCATACTGGAACCTGCGATAGAGGGGAGGCTTGCCCTCTGCTATCTGCCCCCGCTTCACATCCATCCAAAGCCGCTCGGCATATACGCGGGCCAGGGGGGCCGTCAAGTCGTAGCGGAGCGCCACCGGTGCATTTTCCATCAAGGCCTGACCGGATACATCGCGGATTTCGTGGCCTTCTGCGTTCAGCACAGGCTCCTGCTCCGGATTGCGGAAGGAATAAACGCCTTTGTCAACGGTGTCCTCATCCGGCATGTACTTGCCCAGCACATCTGCATATTCCAAAACGGGAGTGTCCCAATGCTGGAACCCGTATGAGCGATAAACGGCTGCTGCAGCCTGTATGATTTGTTGGCGCAACTTGTTCAGGTCACTGTCAATGTCCCGAAAACCCTTTATTTTTCTTGGAATGATGCCTCTTTGCATGTATGGGCCCTGGCTTTGTGTGAAATATGAAGTTGTACCGATGGAAAAGCTTTAAAATAAAAAAGCATTACTTCCGAGTAATGCTTGACTGTCCCCCCGAGTGGGCTCGAACCACTGACCTCCGGAACCACAATCCGGCGCTCTAGCCAACTGAGCTACAGGGGGATTTTCAGATTTGAGGTGCAAAATTAGAAATAATCCCGCTTTTGCAAAATGATTTTTTCAAAAAAATAAGTCCTCAGACGCTTTCTTTTCAGCCCGGGAATTGACTTGCAATAATTCTGCTCTTTTTTTCAAAATTTACCGAAGCATATTTACAGTATAATTGCTTGATCCAACCCATCACCTAGTCTTGGAATTAAAAAAGAAAACAGTATCTTCGTGTTTGCGTTGAGGCTGGTTCACTTGCATGAACAGCTCCAACATGAGTTGACCATACCCCTTTCGTTGTAATAAAAATTTCGTAACTGTTCAGCCACCCTTGCAA
>JBEAYO010000191.1:0-6657 GCA_041159285.1 Bacteroidota bacterium
ATAAAGGAGTGTGCAGAGCGGCAATAAAGGGCATTCGGCGGGCCTGTGGCCCGCCGAATGCCCTTTCCGGGGGAGAATCGGCACCGACGGAACGAATTGCCGGTTCATTTGAGACAGACACCGAGTATTTTGGTGGAGTCAGCCGCCAATGGTCTTTTGAAACAGCTGAGAAACACTTAAAGAACGCAATGAAGCTTTCAGAAGAGCCTTAAGTGAGAATTCAGGGCATGGTGTCATTTCAATATTTCCGCCTGGAATGCGAGAATAGGTACTTCGGTGTGGTAGGACATAGTTTTGACAAGGCTGTACTGGAACAATTCCTTGAAAAAACTGCGTTTGTGCGCCAGCATGGCCACGACGTCTATATTGTTTTCCTGCACAAAATGAACAATGGCTTTTTCCACGTCAAACTCATTCAACACCACGCATTCGACGCTTTCATCCACCGGGACCGCCACTCTAAAAGCGTCCATCTTGTGGATGATGCTTTCCGTGTGTGCCGAATCAACGTGGATGCAGTAAACCTTCGCATTGAAGAGGGCTGCCCAGGCCATCACCTTTTTCAGCAGCAGAGCATCTTCCTCCAGGTAATTGGTAGTGACGGCGATTTTTCCAATGCCGCCTTTGTAAGATGCAGCGCAGGGGATAGCCAGCACGGGGCAATTGGCGTTTTCCATCACCTCACCCGCCACGCTGCCCAGGAAAATCTCCTTGAGCATGCCAGCACCGGTGGTTCCCATGACAATCATGTCCGCTTTGGTCGCAGAGGCTGTTTGCAGGATGGAACTGAGTGTTTCGCCTTGCTGCAACTCCTCTGACAGGACGACATCGGCGAACCCTGCCTCATCTGCAACCTTGCGATACGAGGCAATCTTGAAGCGAAACTTTTGAGATTCTTCCCTGTCCATGGACTCATAGATATCCTGCATGGTAGAAGGAAGGTGAACCGAGTGGATATCAGGCAATTGGTAGGCATGGTAAACGACGACCTCAGCACTCATGCTCCTGGCGATGTTGAGAGCATATAAAAAGGCATTGTCTGCAGCCTCGGAAAAGTCGGTGGGGAAGAGTATTTTTTTCATGACAGCGTTTTTTTAAAAGATTTTCTCACTGTTTCTTTATGTCAAATATAGGAATAATCATTGGATACAGGGACGTCAGCCTCCCACCAGTTTGATGACATACACCAGCAAGACGCTGATGACCAGTCCCAGCAAGACCTTTGCAAGGTCACCCAAGACCATCTTGCCGACTTTGGAGCTGATGGTTTTCTCCAGCATGATGCGTATGCCAAGCTCCCTGCCCGCCAACAAGCCGACGAATACCCACGTCGTGCTCATCGGCAGCTTCCCGCCCCAGATGCCAAACAAATCGTCCATGAAAATGTAAAGCACCAGGCCATACAGAAAATCGATGATTGCAGCAGAGCGAATGTCCTCAGTATTAGTTTTGCGCCTGACCACTTCCTGGATGGCGCCACCCTTGATGTAGAAGATGAAGCCGAGAAGCGCCAGCAGCACGAACACGGTTATTCCAAACTCGGTGTTGGTCATATCCCGGCCCGCCCTGATATAGATGTAGATGTTTGCCAGGTCCTGCACCAACCACTGCACCCAAAGCCATCCGGTGGCAAACCACTGCAAGGCTGTCCAGATCAACCTGTTCTTGTTGGTGGCCGGGTATTCCATGAAATACTTTTCAAGGACCCTGGAGGTGAACAAATAGAAAAAGATGGCGACTAAAAAAGCAATCACGTAACCATACAGGGATTTCCTCACCATGCCACCCAGCAGAGAACCGTCCTGGAACAGGCTCATCACCATCTCATCGAGTTCAGCCGGAATTTTAGACAATGAGAAAAGGGTGAGAATCATGAAGGTGGTGCTCACAGGAATTCCATAGTGCGTAATCACCAGCAACACGATAGGCGGCAGCAGGTAGTACCATTGATAAACCGCCGGCGGATCGAACTTAGCCAATCTTCCATAGGAGATATCGCTTGCGAAATAGCCGTAGATCAGCACCGCAGCCAGGATGACCGCAGCGTAGAACCAGAGGACGTACCAGGGGAATCTTTTCTCATTGGAAGTCAGGAAGGCACCCAGCGTCTGAATGACGTCGTTGCCTATGACGGAGTAAGCAGCGAGCAAGAAGCCCAGCCACATGACAATCGCGGAAAAATCCATATTTATAAGAGATTTCAATAAAAAACGAGCAAAGCTATTTTTACTTCGCACATAAAAAAAATCCCAGGCTCTTCAAAGTGAACATTTTACACAGAGTTAACATAGACAGGAGATTATACCACTGTTTGCATCATTTGAAAGAAGCAGGGGGTATCTGGCCTGTTGTTTCAAAAAACCTGGCATCCTTTTGAAAAGGATGTCGCGGCAGGCAAAACTTTTTATGAGATTTGCAGTATAAACCGTGAGAAATGATGTTTTTTCTATCATAAAAAAACTTACATCAAAGAAATGGCTGCGAAATTCCCAGGTCAATTTTATCTTTTCCCGGCACTGTCGCTGGCTTTGCTGTTGATCCTCACCAGCTGTAAAAAAGATACTGCCTCCGGTCCTTCTTCGGAAACTGTCGTCAACCCGGACACGGCGCGTTTTCAATTGCTTTCGCCGGAGCAGACCGGTGTCAAGTTCTCCAACAACATCACTGAGTCATTCCAGGACAACATCCTGATCAATTCCTACCTGTACAACGGTGGAGGGGTCGCCGTGCTGGATGTCAACAACGACGGGCTGCCGGATCTCTATTTTTCTGCCACCCAGGAACCCAACCGCCTTTTCCTGAACAAGGGCAACCTGCAATTCGAGGACATCACTGAAAAAGCCGGCGTGGCAGCCCCCAATGGCGTAAAAACAGGTGTGACGGTGGTGGACATCAACGCAGATGGCTGGCAAGACCTCTATGTTTGCAGGTCTGGCATGGCCCCTACGGAAGACAGGGCCAACCTGCTTTTTGTCAACAACGGAGACCTGACCTTCACAGAGCAGGCGAAATCCTACAATCTGGATGACCGCTCCGCCTCCAACCATGCCAACTTTTTCGACTACGACCTGGATGGAGACCTGGATGTTTACATTCTCAACCACCCGGTGGCCTTCAAGGAAGTGAACAAGATAAGTGCCCGCCAGGAAGGGAATGAATACGTGCGCATTTCTGATCCGAGGGATGAATGGGAATCCGACAAGCTGTTCAGAAACGAGGGGAATGGCAAGTTCACCGATGTCAGTTCCAGGGTAGGCATCAGCAACAGGGCCTGGGGACTCAGCGTTACCGTTTCGGACTTCAATCGGGACGGATTCCCGGATATTTTCGTCGGCAACGACTATATCGAACCCGATATTTTGTACATCAATGATAAAAAAGGCGGTTTCAGCGTCCAGACAGAGCGCTATTTCAGGCACCTGAGCAATCACACCATGGGCGTGGACATTGCTGACTTCAACAACGATGAACTGGTTGATCTCGTGGGATTGGATATGATAGCCGAAGACAATCAAAGGCAGAAGGAGCTGATGACCACCATGCTGCTGGAGCGATACAACAACCTGATCAGGTTTCACTACGGCCACCAGATCATGCGCAATGTGCTGCAAGTCAATACAGGAGCCTCTCCCGATGACCATGGTTCTCCCTTCAGTGACATAGGGGTGCTCTCCGGTGTTTCCAATACAGACTGGAGCTGGAGTCCCTTGCTGGCTGACCTGGACAACGACGGGCTCAAAGATTTGTACATCACCAATGGCTACCGGCGCGACATTTCAAACCTGGACTACCTGAACTACACCGTTGACTCTGTGATGCAGCGGGGCGGCCTTTCACCCAGTAATTTCAAAACAATTGATGACTACCTCAAACTGATTCCCTCTCAGCCGCTCAGGAACTATGCATTCAAGAACATGGACGGCTTGAACTTCAGGAACATGAGTTTACATTGGGGAATGCCCGAATTGTCGTACGCCAACGGAAGTGCCTATGCGGACCTCGATACGGACGGTGATCTGGACTTGATTGTGAATCAAATCCACGGGGATGTGATGATTTACAAAAACAAAACCTCGGGCAGGAGCAACTCCAATTGGCTGCAAGTCAAGCTCAAGGGGGACGGCCGGAACCCGGCAGGTACAGGTGCGAAGGTGCGCATCGAATATGCAGGGGGCAAAAGGCAGTACCAGGAATTGACCCCCACGCGCGGTTTTTTCTCTGCCTCTGAGCACCTCCTTCACTTCGGTCTGGGTCCGGTTTCCACGGTGGACAAGGTTGAGGTGCTCTGGCCAGGTGGTAAGCGGGTCCAGACGATGGAGAACGTGGCAACCAATCAGCGAATCACGCTTGATTACGCCAACTCAAAGCCCGGCAGCTGGAAAGAGAAAGAAAAGGCAAAACCTCTTTTCAACAAGCAGCAGGTAAAGGGGGTGGAGTTCAGGCACCAGGAAGATGAATTCATTGATTTCAACCGCGAGCGCTTGATACCACATAAATTTTCAGATCTCGGACCGGCAGTGGCTGTAGCGGATGTGAACGGAGACGGCCTGGAGGATTTCTACATCGGAGGAGCCAGGGACCAGGCAGGCGCCTTGTTCCTGCAGAGAAAGGACGGCAGTTTCCAGCGCGGCTCCGATGCCGTCTGGGCACAGGATGCCTCCTATGAGGATCTGGACTGTGTGTTTTTCGATACAGATGGGGATAAGGACCTCGACCTCTATGTCGTCAGCGGTGGAAGCACCTACGACGCTGGTTCCGCCAATTATCAGGACCGCTTGTACATCAACGATGGGAAGGGTCAGTTCTCCAAGGCGCAGGCCGGTGCCCTGCCTGAGATAAGAGCGAGTGGGTCCTGCGTGGCAGTCAATGACATGGACGGAGACGGGGACATGGATTTGGTGGCCGGCGGTCTGGTGACCCCCGGGAAATACCCAGTCGCCCCGCAGACTTGTCTGTTAAAAAACAATGGTGGCAAATTTGCAGAGGTATGTGCTGAGGTGGCACCTGCCCTGAAAGAACTGGGCATGATCCGGGATCTGGACTGGGAAGACCTCGATGGCGACGGGAAAGCAGAGTTAATCGTGGCCGGGGAGTGGTTGCCCATCACAATTTTCAGGAACAATGCAGGCAAGCTCAGCGATGCCACTGCCGAATTCGGATTCAGTGGCACAGAGGGTTGGTGGAACTGCCTGACAGTGGCCGACATGGACAGTGATGGCGACAAGGATTTGGTAGCCGGCAATCTGGGCTACAATTCCAGGTTAAAAGCCAGTGCAGCTGAGCCCTTGAAGTTATTTGCCAAAGACTTCGATGGCAATGGAAGCATTGACCCTATTTTGGCCTACTACAACGGGGGCAAGTTGTATCCACTGGCCCTCAGGGACATGATAATCAAGCAGTTGCCATTTTTGAAGAAGAAATTCGTGCGCTACGGGGTTTACGGAAAGGCAACCCTGGAGGAAGTTTTTTCTGACAGCGAATTGTCAGATGCACAATCCTTTGAAGCCAAGACCTTTGCCAGCACTTATTTTGAGAACAACCAAGGCAAATTCACGGCAAAGCCGCTGCCGGCCCAGGTGCAGTTGTCCCCTGTGAATGAGATCCTGGCCGGTGATTTCAACAAAGACGGTAAGCCGGATTTGCTGCTTGCCGGCAACAGCTATTCATCTGATGTAGAGAGTGGCAGGTATGATGCTGGTAGCGGCCTGCTGCTCGCAGGTGATGGTAAGGGCAATTTTTCAGCCATTTTGCCAGCTGAATCCGGATTTTGGGCAGTTGGCGTGGTCAGGGACATGGCGCCGGTGAAGCTTGCCAATGGCAAGTCACTCATACTGGTTGTGAATAATAACGATTTTCTGGAAGCGTATACCTATTAGACTTACTGCAGCGCGGTCGTACCGGGAATAATGCTCATTTCAGCCCAGGGTTCCACCTGCCTCAAGTCATAGGTTTCATTGATATCAACAATCACAAACAAAGTAATTAAGATGAATAAGCAAATTTTCGTTGTTTTAGCATTTTCACTATTCGTTTTTGCCTGTAAAAATGAGGCTGCAGACAAAGCCGCGGAAAATCAGGGATCGGAGGAATTGACGGGCACTGCAGCGCTGGCAGCCAGGGCGGTGGAAGAATCTGACTACCTGGGAAGGGTCAGGATGTCGCTCACCAAGATTCAGGAGGTTTATACCCAGGCAGAGGGCAAGATGCCGGGCATGGGAAAAGTGACCTTGAGCATTGATGACAACTACAATCTCATCATTGAAAACAAGAATGGCGGGGATATCGTCAGGACGGAGGTTAATCTTAAGAATCTCAATCCAGAGGACGGCGGAATGATGCTGATACCGGACACCAAGCCCGGGGAGTTTCCAGGTCTTCGGATGATTGTGCTGGAAGGCAAGCCGGGTGTTTCGATTTCCAAGAACGGGAAGTTGGAGAAGGAAGACCGTTTTCTGGACATCTACATGCCATCCAGGCCTGATATCGAGGCGATTGCGCCGGTGTTTTCCTCTATGTTGAACGCGATAAACAGCGGCTCCTGAGGCTCGGCGGGATCACCCTTTTGCGACACAGGCGCCAGTCAGAAAGGTCGCTCAGCGGGGCTGTAGCCCGTTGAGCGACCTAAAACCCCTTCCCGGCCGCGGGGGGGCGGGGCGG
>JBEAYO010000192.1:0-6648 GCA_041159285.1 Bacteroidota bacterium
TGCCGACCGTGATGTAGTTGGTCTGGGTGGCCGTGTTGCTGCCCGCTGGATTGGTGGCAACCAGGGTGACGCTGTAAACGCCGGGGGCGGTATAAGTCACCACCGGGTTTTGCTGCGCCGATGTGGGGGGAGTACCACCGGGGAAGCTCCACAGCCAGCCGGTGGTGTTGGGGGAACTCAGGCTCGTGAAGCTGACGGTCATGCCGGCACAGCCCGTCGTGGGAGATGCCACGAATGCTGCCGAGGGCGGATTGAAGACGGCGACTGTGGCAGTGGTTTGAACGCTGCCGCAGTCGTTGATGGCCGTGAGCGTGACGGTGTAAAAGCCGTCCACCGCATAGTTGTGGATGGGGTTGGCCTGGGTGCTGGTCAGCCCGTCGCCGAAGTTCCACAAATAGGAATTGGCATTGACCGAGGCATTGGTAAAAAGGGCTGTCAGGCCAACGGTGGTATGGGAAAATGCAGGCGTCGGTGTGGTCAGCACGGTGATGAAGTTGCTCTGGTTGAGGGTGTTGTTGCCTGCCGCATTGGTGACCGTCAGGGTGGCATTGTAGCTTCCGGGATTATTGTAGATGACAATGGGGTTCTGCGACGAGCTGGCGGAAGGCGAGCCACCTGGAAGGATCCAGTTCCAGGTGGTGGGGGCGTTGGTTGACTGATCCGTGTAGCTCACCGTCATCGGGGCGCAGCCGACCTTGGGGTTAGCCGTGAAGTTGGCCACCGGCGGCTGAAGGGAAGTACAGGCGGTCAGACAGGGCCTGCCGGGGTAATAGGCGTTAATGGTGTTGATCGACTGGGTGGACCAGGTATTGGTGTTGTTCACCGAGGGTGCCATGATGGTGTTGCTGCCGGCATTGTCGTGGCCGGAGCTGAAGTTGTGCCCGATTTCATGGCTGGTCATAACGCGCAGGAGTGAGGCATTGGTGGTGAAATCCTGCAGGCAGTGATAGCGGTTGGAGGTACAAACGGCGCTGAGCCAGGCGATGCCGATGGTGCCGCCGTCGAAGTCGCGGTTGGTCCAAAGCTGGCCCAGGTCATGGACGGTATTGAAGCCGGTGGGTCCCCAGGAGGTAAAGCTCGACAGCAGCGTGGAGGCATTGGTGGAGCTGGTCCAGGGATCCGTTGCCGGCGGCACGACGACGAACTGTTGGACGATTTCGAAGTGCAGCTCGTCATTGAACTCGTTGTCGTAGTTCGTCTGTACGTTGTTCATGACGCCGATGTTGTGGTTCTGCACGGCGATGGAAGAGCCGTATTTTGTGAACATGGAAGCATCGGAGGCGATGGCCAGGTCTATTTGCTTGCAGGCCATCATTTTTTCCTGGACACCGGGCTTGTGGAGGTCCTCATCAGCGGGTTTGCGCTGCTGCATTTCCTCCAGCCCGCAGGTGGCGCCTGGTTTGGGCTTGACGTCGGCATCGGCGTAGATGACCAGGCGGCTGACCGGCTCGCCGGGTTTGTAGTACCAAAGTGGCTCGATGAAGAAGTACTGGTCGTTGTCCTTTATGAATCCATACAGGAATTCATGGGTGATGGTGAGGCTGACCAGGCTGTTGCTTTTGCCTGCCAAAGCTCCCCGGAAGGTGATGTTTTCCTGGCCGGCCACATTTACCGGTCCGTCAACGGTATGGAGGGTGAGGGTGTAGCCAGGGGCGAGTATGCTTCTTTCCTGGAGTTCGATGTTCCAGTCTTTTTTTCCGAATTTCAGTCGGAAAGTCATCGCTGGTCCTGCATTTTTAACATAAGCATCGAAACTGTTGAGGTCGAGTTCCCAAACGGTGTATTTCTCGAATTGCTCGTCAAGGCCGGATGCCTTGAGGTTTTTCACTATCTGTCCCTGGAAAACGGGATTTTGAGCCAGGGAGGTGCCGGTAAATATAAGCGTAATGAGCGCGATGGTAAAAAATCTCATAATGGCGTTTTATGTTTAAATTGTAAGAGAGTTCAAAACCAAATCTGAACAAGTTTCAGGTTGTCACGGGGCTATTCTTGCCCTTGGGAAAGGGCATTGAGCGGACCACAGACCCGCCGAATCCCCCCCCCCCGCGCGGGGGGGGGGGGGGTAGGTGCGCGGGGCGAAGCCCCGCGCGCCTTTTCCGGGAAGGAACCTTAAAAGCCCCAACAGACTATACCGCCAATGCCGCTTGGCTCCTGGAGAGGACCTTCATTCAAATAGAGTCAAATTTAGTGGTTCTGCCGAAATTATCCAGCAGCAAGAAACCAGGCAAGCAAGGGATTTGTCAGAAAATCTACAAAACTCAAGAAATGTCAATCCCCCCTCATCCGCGATCCAGCACCAACTTCAGCTCGCGCACGGCCGCCTCCAACTGCTGGTCGCGCCCCTGGCTCACAGCACCCGGCTCATTTGGCACCAAAATGTCCGGCTCCAGTTGCTGATTCTCCAAATACTGCCCGTCATTGCCCAACACACCCACCTGAGGAATGCCAAACACCATCCCGTTTTGAACAGTCTCCCACCAAACGGCAGTGCCCGTGCCCGGCACCGGCATCCCCAACAGCTTCCCAATCCCCAGAAACTTGTAAGCATAGGGAAACATGTGGGCATCAGAGTAATTGCCCTCGCCCATCACCACAATGGAAGGCTTGTTCCATTTGAACTGCGGCTCCTTACCCAAGTCCTGCCCGCGCGGCATGAAGGTCATGTAAGCCTTGCCGTCGAGAAAAGTAGCCAGGTCATCGTGCAGCCAACCGCCGCCGTTGAAACGCGTGTCCACCACCAGCGCTTTCTTGCCGGCATTCTTGCCCAACGCCTCCTCGTAAACGGTGCGGTAACTGCCATCACTCATAGCGCGCACGTGCACATAGCCAATCGTGCCTGCACTCAGACTGTCCACAATGTTCCGGCAACGCTCCACCCAACGCTGATATCGCAACTCCGCCTCTGCACCCTGGCCGATGGGCTTTGCCACCTCCTCCCAGCGCTGCTTGCTGATGGGGTCGTACAAGGACAGCAAGGTGTTCTTGCCCTCCTTCCGGTTCAACAGCGCGTGATAATTGCTGGTCGGCGTGATTTCCTGGCCATCGATTTTTTCGATGATGGTGCCGGCCTTCACCCGCGTGTCGCTCTTCAATACCGGCGATTTCGCCATTACCTCCACCACCCTCAGGCCGGGACCCTCCCAGACCATGTCGTAAAACAAGCCCAGCGCAGCAGTGTTGTCAGCGTTTTCTATGGAAGACCGGTAGCGGGCACCGGTGTGAGAGGCATTCAACTCCCCCAGCAGCTCGCTGAGCATCTCCGCAAAATCGTAGTTGTTGTTGATGTAGGGCAAGAAGTCCGCATACTCATCGCGGTAAAAATCCCATTTCACCCCGTGCAGGTCGGTTTTGTAAAACTTCTTGACCACCTGCCGCCAGGCATGTTCAAACAAGTAAGCCCGCTCCTCGGCCTCGTTCAGCACCATCTCGCCCCTTACATTCACATTTTCCCGCTTGCCATCCTCAATCTTGATCTGTGAAATCTTTCCATCCGCCAGAATGAACAGCTGCTTCCCCTCCTTGTCCATCTGGATGTCTCCCACGCTGCCAGCCCCCAGTTTGGCGAGGACCTTGGTTTCCTTCGTACGCAACTCTGTTTGCCAAAGATCTATGCCTTTTTCAAAGCGGGCCAGGTAAAACAACTTCTCCCCGTCCTTTGAAAGCAGGGCGTCGGAAAGCCGGGAGGAGTGAATCGTCAGGCGAACCTTGCGATCCTCAAGGTCGTCCAGCTCCAGTTTCAACGGCGGGGTTTGGGGTTCTTCCTTGTCTTTCTTGTCTCCCTTGTCTTTTTTGTCTTCTTTCTCCTTTTCATCTGCCTTGTCCTTCGACTCGTCATCTTTCTTCTCCGAGTCCTTGCTCATGTCGAACTCCTCCTTGCTGAGCAGGAACTTGTCATAGGCCTCCCGGCTGAAGAACATGCCATAGACATCGGCCTCGCCTCCCCAGCTGGCGTCGTTCTTCATGCCGTCGCGGTCGCTGAACCAGGTCATCATCTTGCCATCCATGGCCCAGCGCGGCACATTGTTGCCATAGCCGCTGCGGGTCAGGTTGATGACTTCCTTGCCGCCGGCCGCACTGACGAGCCCCGCCTGGGCGATCCACTGGCTGGGCTGCAGGAATTCGACGAGGAACCACTTTCCGTCGGGCGACCACTCAAAGTGCTGGTCCCCGTCGGAGTAGCTGTAGTTGTGATCGCCGGGCATGACGGTGCGCACAGCGCCCGTGGCAAGGTTCACCACCCGCAGCGCCGTGCGCTCTTCGAGGTAGGCGACTTCTTTGCCGTCAGGCGAATAGGCGGGCTGGAATTCCTCGGCCGGCGTTTCCAGCACCGGGCTTTCCTTCAGCAAGGTGGCGTTGAAAAAGTATTTTTCCTCCTCGCGAACCAGGGAGGTCTGGTAAATATTCCAGCTGCCCTTGCGCTCTCCTGCATACAGGATGGAACGGCCGTCGGGACTGAAGCTGAGGGAGCGCTCCTGCTCCGGCGTCTGCGTGATGCGGCGGGTGGTGCCCTCCTTGACGGAGGCGGCGAACACCTCCCCTCGATAAACGAAGGCCACTTCTTTTCCATTTGGCGACAAGGCCATCTCCGAGATATTGCCATTGACGCTGACTATCTTCTCGGGGTTGTGGCGGTTGTCTGTCACCACAGTCACCTGCAATTTCATGGGCTTTTCCCCGTCGCGCAGGGTGTACAGGTCGCCGTGGTAGCTGAAACAAATCATCCCGTCCTGGCTGATGCTCAGGTGTCGGACGGGATGATGCTCGAAAAAGGTGACCTGGGCAGCGTTCTTTCCGCTGAGATCCATTTTCCATACATTGAAGGTCCCGCTTCTTTCGCTCAGGAAATACAGCTGGCGTCCATCGGGTGAAACCACCGGGTTGCGGTCTTCTCCCTCAAAGTCGGTCAGGCGGGTGTATTTTCCGGTAGGCAGGTGGCAGGACCAGACATCCCGCGTGATGCTGGAGCGGTGGTGTTTTCTGAATTCATCCTCGTAGCCCTTGCGGTCGTGGTACACCAGCAACTCGCCATTGGGATGCAGGCGGGCATCCTGGGCAGGAGTGGTGAGCAGTTGCCGTGGCATGCCTCCCTCTACCGCTACCTGGTACAACTCCGGGAGGAAGCCAGCCGGAAAAAGCTGGTTGGAGGCTGCATCGAGCTGACCGGAATAGTATATGACGGACTCGTCGGCTTTTGAAAAGTCGCTGGGGAATTCCGAGGAGGAGTGGTAGGTGAGCCGGGTGGCAGCACCTCCGCCGGCCGGCATCACGTACACGTCGAAATTTCCATAGCGGTCGCTGGCAAAGGCGATTTGCGTGCCGTCGTGCGACCAGACGGGGTTGCAATCCTGTGCCTCGTGGACTGTCAGCAGGGAGGCTGTCCCGCCTGTGGCGGGCACTTTGTACAAGTCACCCTGGTAGCTGAACACGATGGAGTTTCCATCGGGTGAAATGGCGGGGTATCGCAGCCAGCGGGCTTCGGTTTGGGCCAGGAGGCTCGACATGAACGACAGGGCCAGCAAAAGGCAGAAGAAGTTTTTTTTCATTGTATTTGACATTTATCAGTATCCTGCGGCAAGGGAGTCTGCCTCAAAAGCACCGGCAATCCATTCCGCCGGCGCCACTTGGCTCCCTGAAATGGTGCACGGCAGGCCTTGGGACCGCCCCGCGCACCATCCACAGAGAGGAGGTCTAGCCGATGGGCCTTTTCACACAGCATCCTCTACCGCTTTGTGCGCACAAATTTAATTAAAAGAGACACTTTTAACACTTCCAGCCTCGACAAGAGTCCTATACTGTCGCCCACAGACAGAAATATGACATTTTGACATCTAATTTCAGAAAGCAAATGACATTTTGACATCTAATTTTCACAAATCACCGCCATTTTTACTGAAAAAACCACTTGGAACGCCAATTGATCAGGCAGGGGTGTAAGCGGTTGCAAGGCACTGCGGCAGCGAGGCACAGATATCGGATGCCCGGGTCCCCGCAACCATTAACTGTCACTTAAAAATTTACCAATATGAACCTGATCAGCTTTTTTCCGACTGTGAACAGAAAACCCGTCACCGCCAACAGCGCCCTGGAGAGCGCCTTCAATGAATTCTTCAACGCCGATTTCCCGGTGTCCTTCCGCGGCGGACACCTCGCCACCAGCCCGGCCGTCAACATAGCAGAGACTGCCGATGCCTACCGCATCGAGGTGGCTGCCCCCGGACTCGACAAAGGGGACTTCAAGGTGAAGGTCGAAGGCGACCTGCTGAGCATCACGGCTAAAAAAGAAGCAAAGGAGGAGGTGAACCGCGGCAACTATACCCGCAGGGAGTTCAACTACGTCTCTTTCCAGCGCAACTTCCACCTGCCGGAGCAAGTGGACAGCAACAACATCAAGGCCAACTATGAGAAGGGGATCCTCCACGTGACCCTGGAGAAAAAGCAGGAGGCGAAGCCACTGCCAGCCCGGGTCATCGAAATTGGGTAAGGGGAAACAAGACCGATGAAGTCCCCTTGGCAAGGCTTCAGGAGGCTGTCTCAAAAGACCCCCTTTCGAGGTGCCATCCCCTTAAAAGGATGCTATCTCAAAAGACCCAAAGTTCATTGAAAATTGGTCAAAAGTCCTTATCTTTCTACCAAGAAAGACCCAAAGAA
>JBEAYO010000193.1:0-6642 GCA_041159285.1 Bacteroidota bacterium
AAAGTTGCCTTGCCCAATGAAATTCTCGACAAAAGGCGGATTTTTTTGGAAGAACAAAAACGGAAAACCAGGATCAGAAGCAATAGAGCACGCATTCAAGCCTGCCTTGCAGCCGACAAATAATCCCTCGAAGCAGGCCCCATGCAAAACAACAGGTCTATCACACTCAGGTTCGGCGTGAAACCCAGGCGGTCTTCAAACACCTGCGAGTAAGGACGCAAAGGCGGGAGGGCATCCGGCAGCGGTTGATCCGGCAGGATGGCATTTCTGAAGTCAAGGATGCCGGGAGAGGCCACGACCTCGTATTGATGGGAAAATTCCAGTTGGAAATTCAGCCGGAGCAAGCCAAGCAGCAGTTTCAGCAGCTCGGAATTCAAGTCCCAGAGAAAATCGAAACGCTTTTCTTTGAAAAATGGCTCCAACACATCTGAATAATGCAAAAAATAAGGGGATTTGCCATAGGCGGAGCGAATCGCCTGCCAGTGCCTGGACTGCCAGGGCTCATCATAGGCAATGCCCACCTCCCGGATGGGTTGCTGCCGGTTCTTGCCCTTGCGCAAGGGCACCGTCAGCCTCAAAGGCCCTTGTGAACCCGCGATGTGGCAGCGATTCCGATAGCTCCCCTTGCTGTAATGCTCGTATTGCTCCAGCATTACGATGGGGTGGGCTTCCATCAAGGCGAAATGACTGACAGGGGGGAGATAAGCCAGTTCAAGCAATACACCAGACATGAAAGCAACAGCCAATTAATGAGCCGGCACTTGCGCCTTGCGCTGCACCACAGCCCTTCCGTTCAAGTGAAACTGACCGTAGAAGCGGGCGCCCAGCTCCGTCCCTTGCTGTCCGACTGAATGCAAGGCAAAGCAGCCTTCTTGCGGAAAAACAGATTGGGGCAACTGGTGGCGGTGCAACCTGTCATAGGTTTCATAGTCCACCGACCGACGCTGTGAAAGGCGCTCGAAGAGCTTGAATCTGCTCGCCACCGTCTCCCAGCCCTTCTGCACAATGCCCTCGAACACCTTGGACTTGGAACCGCTGCCGTAGGCGATGAATCCGAAGCGCTTCCCGCTCAGGCGGCTGCCCTCGGCAGCATCGGCTGCCAGGGTGCTCAAAAGAGCCATGAAAATGGAGGCCGTGTATAGGTTGCCCACCTCGCTGCTGCCGCGCTGGGCCTTTTCAAGTTTTTTTGAAACAAACTGTCGGTATTCTGCACTTTGGCTCACCGATTTCAGATAGGCTTGCCATGACTTGTCCATGGCCTGCAATTCTGCCGATACAAGGGCTGATGGCTCCGCAATGCCGTTTTTGCTGCAAATGGCATCCCAGCCGCCGGCAGCCTTGCGCTCCTGAATGAACTCCTCCACGTAAATCCGCTTGCCGTGGAAAGAATAAGGCAGGTGAAAAATCATGCGCTCCCAGCGGTCCGACAGCGCGGGTTCACTGGCTCCCGACAAGCGGCGGAAATGCGCCAGCGCCTCCGACATCCTGTTCTGGTAGCACTGATTGGAAAAGGGACCATCGAATACCGGCGTCTCCGAAAATTGCTCCCTCCGGGGTTTGTAAAAATCATGAACACTGCTCATGCTGATGCCGAATTGGCGCGGGATGACGAGCAGCCTCGGGTTCCACCGAAGCAGCACTGCCACGGCGCCGGCTCCCTGGGTGTATTCCCCGGTTGAATCCAACTCGTACTTTGCAATGTCAGAGGCAACCACGATGGCAATCCGCTCCCGTTCGGCAGCAATCCAGTCCAGGCAGGATTCCATGGCATCCACGGCGCCGATGCAGGCGAAGGTGAGGTCCACCACATCACAATGGGCGAAGCTGCCCCCCAGGCGCTCCTGTACCATTTCCACGGCATAGGTCGCCGTGGGCTTGGCATCGTCCAATGCGCTTTCTGTCCCCATGTAAACCCTCCCGATTTGCTCCGGTCGAAGCTGGTTCCTCATCATCAGCTCAGAGATAGCTTCTGCCGCCATGGTGGCAGCGTCCTCATGAACGTCCGTGAGGGCCATTTTCTGCAGCCCAAGGCCCATGGAAAGTTTTTCGAAGGGAATTCCCCTGGCGCCGGCCAGGTCTCTGATATCCAGATAGAGAGACGGAATGTGAAAGGAAAGGTCATCGATACCAATCGGAAGTGGTCTTCTTTTCATGACAAGTTCAGCATAATTTGTCTTCATAAGGTGCCTGGCAACATACACGGGGTATGGTTTGTTCCAGCAACCCTACAAATTTACGGTTGATACATGGTCGGAACACTCCTTGCCCGATTCAGTTTGTTACCCAAAATAAAAAAATTACGATGGCCAAAATGATTTTTTGGCGATTTGCCGGGAGATGGGAGTTCGCTGTGGTTGATAATTACCGTGTAATAAAATTGTTACAAAGCCTTGCGCAGCTGAATGGCAAACCACCGCCTAGGGCAAACGGGCCCATATTAGTAAATGTCTCCATACCCGCTTACACCTTCCAATACCAAGACGCGAAGGCAGGTGAGCAAAATCACTTCGTTTTTTATAAACATTTTTCCGCGTATTCGCTTCTATGTGTTCATTTGTAACAACAACTAGTCAGATGTTCAGATTTAAACTTGCCAGTACACTGATCCTCATGCTGGGTGCCCTGACCGCATCCTCCCAAAACGCCAGTATCCGCGGCGTGGTGACCAACGCCATCAACAACGAGCCAGTCATGTTTGCCAACGTCTTCTTGCTCAACACCGATATCGGCACCACCACCGATGAAAACGGACAGTACGAGATAACAGGGCTCAAGCCGGGCCTCTACGATCTGCGCGTCTCCTACGTGGGCTTCAAGGACGCCACCCAGTATGAGATACAGGTGACCTCCGCCAAGCCGGCCATCGTCAATTTTGCCATCGAAGAGCAAAGCGAATCGCTGAAGGAGGTGGTGGTGAAGGCCTCCCCCTTCAAGAAATCCGAGGAAAGCCCCCTCAGCCTGCGCACCATCGGCGTGGCGGAAATCCAGCGCAACCCCGGTGCCAACCGCGACATCTCCAAGGTGGTGCAGACCCTTCCCGGGGTGACCTCCACGGCCAACTTCCGCAACGACCTCATCATCCGCGGGGGGGCTCCCAATGAAAACCGCTTTTTCCTGGACGACGTGGAAGTGCCCAACATCAACCACTTCAGCACCCAGGGAAGCAGCGGAGGGCCAGTGGGCTTGATCAATGTCAATTTCATACGCGAGGTGGATTTCTACAGCGGCGCCTTCCCAGCCAACCGAGGCAACTCGCTGAGCTCTGTCTTCAACTTTCAGCAGATGGACGGCAGGACTGACAGAATCGGGGCCACCTTCATGATGGGGGCCACCGACGCTGGCATTACCCTGGATGGTCCCATCGGCGACAGGACTACCTTTCTGTTCTCCACGCGCCGCTCTTATCTGCAGTTCTTGTTCAAGGCGCTGGAACTTCCCTTCTTGCCGACTTACAACGATTTCCAGGCGAAGGTCAAGCACAAGATCAACCAGAAGAACGAGATTTACTTCATCGGACTGGGTGCAATTGACCAGTTCAAACTGAACCTGGATGCCAATAAGACGGAAGATCAGCAGTATCTGCTCGACAACCTCCCGGTTGCTCCCCAGTGGAACTACACCAACGGGCTTGTTTACAAACACTATGGCGACAAGGGCTACTGGACCTTTGTGCTCAGCCGCAACATGCTCAACAACGAGGCTGAGAAATACTTCAAGAACGACGACAGCAGGGAAGAGAACCTGACCCTGCGCTACCGGTCCCAGGAAATTGAGAACAAACTCAGGATTGAAAACACCAGCCGCTACGGCGATTTCAAAATCAACTACGGCGTCGGTTATGAGTTGATAAAATACAACAACCGCACCTTCAACAGAATATTCACGCCAGCGGGGCCACAGACCGTTGACTTCGCCTCCGATTTTAAAATCAACAGGTACAATGCCTTCGGGCAGGTCAGCCGGAATTATCTGAACGACCGCCTTGTGTTATCCTTCGGCCTGCGTATGGATGGCAACACCTGGGCGGAGCAGATGAGCAACCCCCTGGAACAATTGTCCCCGCGCTTCTCCCTTTCCTGGGCGCTGACTCAGTCCCTGTCCTTTAACTTCAATACGGGCCGCTACTTCCAGCTGCCGCCCTACACGGTCATGGGTTATCAGGAGGACGGCGTTTTCGTCAATAAAGCCAACGGGGTGGGTTACATCCGAACCGACCATCTGGTCGCCGGATTTTCCTGGAACTCGACCTTCAACTCCAGGATCTCCCTGGAGGGCTACTACAAGAAGTACGATAACTATCCCTTCCTGCTCCGCGAGCGCGTCTCGCTGGCCAACCTGGGAGGGGATTTCGGCATACTGGGCAATGAGCCGGCCATTTCAGGCAACGAGGGCAGGACCTACGGGCTGGAGTTCCTCTTCCAGCAGCGGCTGTACAAGGGATTCTACGGCATCGCCAGCTACACCCTGGGCCGCAGCGAGTTCCAGGACGACAAGGGGCAGTACGTTTCCTCCTCCTGGGATGCCCGCCACATCCTCAACCTCGTGCTGGGCAAGAAATTCGGCAAAAACTGGGAGGCCGGTGTGAACTGGCGCTACCAATCGCCGCTGCCCTACACGCCTTTCTCCGGGCAATCGGCCCTGGTGGCCAACTGGGATGTAACCGGCCGGGGGCTCAGGGACTTCACCAGGTTGAACGCCGCCAGAGCGACGGCCAGCAGCACCATTGACTTCCGCATCGACAAGCGCTGGTTTTTCGACAAATGGAGCCTCAATCTCTATTTCGACATAGAGAACATCACGGGCAATGCCGTCATCCTCCCGGCCTTGATCCTCGACCGCCCGCTGGACGAGAATGGGACGCCTATCGGCGGTGCCATCATCGAGAACCCGGATGCCCCGGTCGCGGAGCAGCGCTATAAACTGAAGGTGATTGAGGATGCCCAGGGGACGGCAATTCCAAGCCTGGGCATCATGATTGAGCTGTGAGCTTGTGGCGTGGTATCTTACTTGTTTACCATTTCATATACATTGCGCCAGCCCCCGCCGTTGATCACATCCTGAATGCCGTTTTGCTCCAGGAAATGCTTGGCCTGGCCACTGCGGTTGCCGCTCTGGCAAAACACGACGATGTTTTTCTTGCCCTTGAATTTTGCCAGGGATGAGGGAATTTCGTCCAGTGGTATGTTCACTGCACCCTTTACGCTGCCGGCGGCAAACTCGCCGGGGGTGCGAACATCTACCAGAAAGGCGCCCTCTGCGATGGCTTCTTTGAGCTGGGCGTCGCTTGCATCTGAAAACAAACTCTTCAAGATTCCAAACATAAATAACTGTTTTAGTGATTTAGAAGATTTCAAGGGTTTTCCAACCCGGGATTTCATGCAGGCATTGCTCCTTTGAGTCCAGCCTGAGCTGCAGGCATGAGCCGCTGAGAACCTGTTTACACGTGGCACAGGGACGCTTCTCCAACGCAGCCATTTCGAACAATCCCGAGGCAAATATCAGTCTGGTTTTTTATTCCTTCGCGCAACTTTTGTCACACAAGCCCGAAATCAAGTGTTAAATAACTTTTCCCGTCATCACATAAGCACAGGTGAATGCCTTCCACTGGCACGGCAACTGCCGCCAATCCAGCACTAATTTCACTATATTTGCCCGCCAAAAACAACGAAAGCCCCCAATCTTCAAACCCTGAGGCAAGGCCCTGGGATTGAAACAAAAAGCACCCCTGGCCACCGGCTTCATCTGACAATGCAACATGACAGCGACTAACCGCTCTGGAAATCCAGGTAGCGCGCCTACCTTCTCCATCATCACCGTTGTGTTCAACGGGGAAGAACTGCTGCGCGGAACCTTCGAAAGCGTCAGGCAGCAATCCTGGCCACACATCGAGTACATCATTGTGGACGGCGCCTCCACCGATGGAACTGTCGCCATCATCCGCGAATACGCAGCCCTCATGCCCCGGCTGAAATGGATGTCGGAGCCCGACCAAGGCCTTTACGATGCCATGAACAAAGGCCTTAGACTTGCCACCGGAGACTTCATCCAGTTCCTCAACTGCGGGGACCACCTCCACAGTTCTGAAACTATCAGCGCCATCGCTTCCCTGGCCACCGACGACACAGACATCATCTACGGCGAAACGCTGCTGGTGGACGACAGCCGTCGCCCCGCCGGCATGATGAGCGAGCTGAGCACGCGCAAATTGCCGGCAGAGCTGCATTGGAGGCAATACCTCGGCGGCATGCGCGTCATCCACCAGTCCTTCATCGCCCGAAGAACCATTGCTCCCCCTTACATCGAGGGCAACCTCTGCGCTGATTACGATTGGTGCATCCGAATCCTGAAAAAAAGCCGCAAAGCCGTCAATGCCGGTATTGTCATTTCCGATTACCTCATGGGCGGGGTGTCGAAAAAAAGGCACCGCCAGAGTTTGCAGGACCGGTTCCACGTCATGAGGACTCATTTCGGACTTTTCCTCACCCTGGCTGCTCACGCCTGGATCCTGCTGCGGGCAGCCATTCATCGCCTTTTCCGTGCGGGCAAGCCTCGTTATTGACCATTACATATTCGTTCGTGTGTTGCAAGCTTCCTGCTTCGCTTTGCCCTCTTTTTGGAAAGGGCGCGGAGCTGTCTCAAAAG
>JBEAYO010000194.1:0-6587 GCA_041159285.1 Bacteroidota bacterium
GTCGATGATATAAGCTGAGGACATGGTTGCAGAAAGTTTAGGAGTCGGATGCGTGCAGCGTGTTCAGCCGGAACCCTACCCCGTGTATATTTTCAATTTTCAAGGATTTTTCATCCTGAAGGTATTTGCGCAGGCGGGAGATGAAAACATCGAGGCTGCGCCCCAGGAAATAATCATCTTCTCCCCAGAGTTTTTCGAGGATTTCAGAGCGCTTGATCACCTGGTTAGGGTGTTCGGCGAACAGTTTCAGCAGATCGGCCTCCCGTTGGGTGAGCAACTCGGTGTGCTGGCCATGGCTTAGTTTAAGGTTGGGATAATCGAAGTCGAAGGAGCCAATCCGGTAAGTGGTGTTGCTGGAAAACTGCAGCACATTCCTGCGTTTGAGGAAGATTTCAATCTTGAGGATCAGCTCCTCCATGCTGAAGGGTTTCACCAGATAGTCGTCGCCACCTATTTGCAGTCCTTTGATCCGGTCTTCCTTCAGGGATTTGGCAGACAAGAAGATGATGGGGATTTCCTTGTCGGTTTTGCGTATCTCAGAAGCCAGGGCAAATCCGTCCATTTCCGGCAGCATCACGTCCAGGATGCAGAGGTCGAACTTGTTTTTCCTGGTGCGTTCCAGGGCGGAGATGCCGTCTGTGCAGTGGGTCACGTGATAGCCTCTGAGCTCGAGGTTATCCCGGGTGACAAAGCCAAGGCTTTCATCGTCTTCAACGTACAGGATGGCGGCCATGAGGTGCTTGTGTTGTGGCTTGATTAATAGCGTGCAGAGCACGGGGGAGCTGGGCGCTTAGCGCCCGGTGTAATGCAACAGTTCCCGTGCAATGATGACAATATTTTTTCATCGGTGCAAATTTCCTGAAAAAAGAGGCTTCTGTAAAAAAGTACCTGCGAGATTTTGAAATTTATTCCGTCGGTGCCGATTGGCCTTCAGAAAGAAGGCTGTCTCAAAAGTCCCATCGGCGAGGCCCCTGCCCACAATAGGAGGCTATCTCAAAAGACCCTTTGGCGAGGCATCTTCTTGCAAAAGGTATGCGGGGCTTTGCCCCGCGCACCTAAAAAAAAACCTGGTTTTTTTGGGCATTCAGCCTGCCAAATACCCATTCAGGAAGCTCAGATGCACATCACTGCATGGTGATGGTGACAGTAGTACCCTGCCCGGGTTGACTGGCCACTGCAATTTTCCAGCCGTGGGCCTCGCAAATGTTCCGGGCATAAAAAAGGCCGAGGCCAAAGCCCTTGACGTTGTGGATGTCGCCAGTGGGCACCCGGAAAAATTTTTCAAAGATCTTGCTGTGATATTCCGGCGGAATGCCGATGCCTGAATCGCTAATGGCCAGGACGAGCCGCCCCTTCTCATCCCGGGAAGTCTTTATGCTCACCTCCGGAACGCCCCGGCAATACTTCACCGCATTGTCCACCAGGTTGTGAAGGATGTTGGTGAGATGAAGACTGTCGGCTTGAACAACAGGGGAGGACGCCAGGGGGAAAAACTCCAGGGATCCACCCTGCCTTTCGACCTGAATCTTAAAACTTTGAAGAATGCCATTCAACAGGTCGTGGACATTGACGGACTCTATATTGAGCTTGAACCCGTCCCGCTCTATTTTAGCCAGCTGGAGGACTTTCTCCACCTGGTTGTTGAGGCGGAGGTTTTGCTCCTGAATGATGGAAGCATACTGCATCAGCCTCGGATTCTGCTGGATTTCAGGTGTTTTCAGGAAGGTCTCAGCCGAAATGCGAATGGTAGAGATAGGAGTCTTGAACTCATGGGTCATGTTGTTGATGAAATCCTTTTGCATTTCGGAAAGTCGCTTCTGGCGAAGGATGATGAACATCGAATAGAGAAAGAAAAGGATGGTGATGAACAAAATTGCTGAGAAGATGAGCGCCAGGCTCATGTTGCTCAGAATCTGGGAAAACCGGTTGGGGAAACGCACGCCGAAATAGTAGAGATAGTCATCATAGACTGGCAATTGCTCCGCGGGAGCATCGATGACTTTGGGGGAAGGCCCGGCCGAATAGCTGATGTACTTGCCATAGGCCATTTTCCTGGAATCGCAGTTGTAGATGCCATACTCAAAATCCTCCCGCAGGCCGACGCCCTCCAGCTCGCGGCGGAGGAAGTGCTCCAGGTCGCTGGCCCGGATCTGGTCGTTGATGTTCACGACGTAGTAGTTGGAGCTCACCTGGTTGATCAGGTCGTAGGCGGGGGGAGAACTGCCGAGCTTCTCAAATTCCTTGGCTACATTTTGCAGCGCAATAATGACCCTTTCCTGGAATTCCTTCTCCTCCGAATCCCAGGTGTGCATCAGCAAATAAGACTGGACGGAGAGAATGCCGAATATGGAGAAGGCGCCCAGAGCCACGACGCGCATGATCGTATTATTCTTCATGTGGCATTTTTTTATAAGACTTTTCTGCCTGCAAATATTTTGAGCACTACTTTTTAATAAAAAAAGGGGATGGAAACATTAGCTTTGCACTCCAGAAAGAATACAATGCAGGCAATCAAACATACCAGGCGTTTTGTGTCCATTTTCATCACCCTGCTGGCCATCAGTTGCATGGCGGCCGCACAGCAGCGTGCCGTAACGCCATTCGACCTGTTGCCACGCGTTCAGGACACCCTGCCGGATGATTCCATCACGATTGCTATCTCCTCCAATCCATTCGACATTGTAAAGATACGTCCAAAAGGTTATGTGGACAATGCCGCGCCGGGTTTCAGGATTGAGAAGTCAAAGAAGCCCAGGCTCACGGCCAGGGAGAAGGAGGACGTTTACAAGCGCTTTATTTTCATTGTGATGCTGGTGATGGTTGTCTCGCTTACCCTGGCCGTGACTTTTTTCAGGTTGCTGCTGGTCAAGATATGGGAAGCCTTTCGCAGCGACGTGCTGCTGCATCAGTTGCACCGCGAGCAGGGTGCCGGCATGACCCTGGCCTACTCCATCCTGTACCTCTTGTTCTTGATGAACGCAGGGGTGTTTGCTTTTCTGGGCTGCAGGTATTTCAACATAGAAATAGCGGGCACGAACATCGCATCACTGGGAATTTTAACCCTGGGGATCAGCGGCTATTTCCTCGTCAAGCATCTGATGCTCCGCTTCATCGGATTTATTTTTCCCATCCGCAAGGAGGTGTCAGCCTATGAGTTTACGATTGTCATATTCAATATTGTGATCGGGCTTTTCCTGGCAGCCGGCATTTTATTCCTGGCTTATTCGCCTGCTTCCACCACAAAATACTGGCTATATGGCATAGCCGGAACTGTAGGTGGAATCTATCTCTTCCGGCATCTGAGGGGTATGTTTATAGCGGCTCCGTTTATCGGCAATCATAAATTCCACTTTTTGTTGTATCTTTGCAGCGTCGAAATTGCTCCTGTCGTCCTGATAGCGAAATTATTGATTTCACAGGGAGGAAATTGAACTATCAAATCTTGAAAATCAAAAATTCTTCCAAATAGATGAACGTCGTAAACGGAAAGGAATACGTTGAAAAATACAAGAAAGTAAAGTCCATACTAGTATCCCAGCCCAGGCCTGAGCGTTCCCCCTATTATGAACTGGAAAAGCGGTACCAGCTCCAGATTGACTGGAGACCCTTCGTACAGGTCGAGCCTGTGAGCGCGAAGGATTTCCGCAAGCAGCGCATTCGCCTGGAGGAGTACACTGCCGTGGTTTTCACCAGCAAGAATTCCATTGACCACTATTTCCGGGTCTGCGAGGAGATGCGGGTCAAGGTGTCTCCGGATGCAAAGTACTTCTGCATGACAGAGGCCGTGGCCAACTATCTCCAGAAGTTTATCATTTACCGCAAGCGCAAGGTGTTTTCCGGCGCACGCACGATACTGGACCTCAAGCCGGCCTTGATGAAGCATCGGGACAAGGAGACTTTCCTGCTACCCTGCTCCAACCTCGGGGCCAAGCATGTGAGCGTCTTCCTGGAAGAAAATGGCTTCAAATGGCAGGAGGCGATGATGTACGAGGTGGTGAGCAGTGATTTGAGCGACCTGAAGGACATTTACTACGATATCATCGTTTTTTTCAGCCCGCTGGAGATAGAGGCCCTCTACGAGAACTTCCCGGATTTTCAGCAAAAGGACACAAGACTGGCTGCCTTTGGAGCCAGCGCAATCCAGGCAATACAAGACCGTGGCTTGTACACAAATATCAAGGCGCCGGAGCCGGAAACGCCCTCCATGACTATGGCGCTTGAAAAATATTTGCAAATATCAAACAAAGATTAATATAAAATGTTTTTATATTTGCAGTCCTGATATGTCTCATATCTATCTCGTTGGAGGGGATCCCTTCTTCTTCCAACAGTTTTCTCATAGTATGTTTATAAAGCCCCGGAGTTAGCCTCCGGGGCTTTTTGCTTTGTGCCGGTTTTCTAAGGAGCTGTCTCAAAAGTCCTGGCAAGCCGTTCCGCCGGTGCCAATCGCCTCCTGGAAAGGGCATTCGGCCGGCCTGTGCCCCGCGCGTCTTTTGCGAGAAGGTGCCTTGCCTAAGGATCTTTTGAGACATCCTCTAAAAAAATCCCTTCCCCGCGGCGGCTTGGCTTCGCCAAACCGCCGCGGGGAAGGGATTTTTAGGGCGGCGGACCGGCCTCTGGCCCGTCCACCGCCCTTTCAGGGAGTCACTGGGCACTAATGGAACAAATCTCAAAAGCGCGGAGGGTCTTTCGAGCCAACCTTCTCAGGTTTCAAAGAATCCGACGCTGCCGCCCACCCAGCTTTTCCCCTTGTTGTAGCGGACGCCCACCATTTCCCCTTTGCTCAGGCGCACCAGGTTGGTGATGACCTCGGGCCTGGCAGCGCCATCCTCCCAGACCAGCATCATCCGGATTTCAGCTTTGGCAGGCTCGTCGGGCGTCTCGACCAGGGGAGCGTAGTCCACCTTCTTTTGAAGGATGAAGTGATGGCGCTCGCCCTCGGGAATGGCTTCGATATCGGCCGGCGTGGGGTGGATGATGACCCCTTGCCCGGAAAAGGAATACAAGGGCTTCAGCACGTAGTCGTCAAGCCTTGCCGGCAGTTCCGAAAAAGCGTCCAGATAGCGGGATTCCGGAGCGTAGGGACTGTCGAGCAGGGGCAGGGTATGCTTGCTGATGCGGGAAAACCAGTGGGGATGTCCTACCCAGTGCAAATCGTATTCCGCAGAAAAGGAGAATTCCCGCGGGAGGTCGTTCCGCTTTAGCAATTCGTCAAATATCACGCGATTGTAAATGCGCTCCACCTGGACTTTTCTGCCGTCCTGGTCCTGATACCATACCTCCCTGCCGCTGACCTTGAGCTCCGAGACGCATTTGACGGCGATTCCCAGGGCATTTTGCGTGGCCAGGAAATCCACCTGGGTGTTTTGCTTCCAGGGCTCCACTTCCAGCAGCACTACATTCTCTGGCCGCGAGTCGCCGACGATGATATGGCGGAGCTTGTCCCGGTAGGACTCGGAGTCGAGCCCGTTGAAGAGGTGAAGCAGCTCTGCGGGAATCTCGTAGTGCTTCCGGTAGGACCTGGCGCAGAGGTCCTGGTAGAAATAAAGGGAGGGGAATCCCTGTATCTCGATGAGCCGCGGAGTTGGCTGTCCATTTTCATCCAGGGTGATGCCGAAGTCTATGCACAGGAAGGTGGGATGGTCTGATTCTCCGGGCACAAAGGTTTCCTGCAGAATGGTTTCGTTGGACATTTCCTTGAAGTCAGGCCGGCAGAATAGCTCGGTGAATTCATGGCAAGCCTGGAAGAGCTGGTCAGCTAGTTTTTTCGGAACGAAAACCGGTGTTTCTGCAATGGGAAAGGGAGGACGATGGTTGGTGGCCAGGAATATCTCGTGGAGAAAGGCCTCGTATTTTTCCCGGGAGAAGTTTTTATTGAATGAGTGGCGCAAGCGGGCAATCATGGCAAAAGATTTTGATCTGCTGCCAAGATAATCAGTTATATTGAATTTTGAGTTGACTGATAGCGGTAAAGAGGAAGAGTGGCAGGATGATTTTGTGGGTCCTGGCAATCTTGGAGGGGTCATTGAGGTCGTCCACCATCGAGAAATAGCGGGCCTCCCCAAACTCCTCAAGGACGGCCTTGACGCGGTCGGGTTCGGAGAAATAGCTGCGCATGCCAATGGGGTCGGCCTCCGGGTGAAACTGGGTGCCAATCATTTCACCGGAGAAACGGACGGCCATCATGGCGCGTTTCATCTCTGGGCGGTCGCGCTCTTGTTCAATGAGCAGGAGGCTGGCGCCAATCTCCTGCAGGCGGGTCCAGTTGGGGTCTATGACCTGGTACTCGCGGAAGTCGGCAACCCAAAAGGGATTGTCAAGCTCGCGGAAAAGCCATTCCTGTTCTCCTTCCGGGGTCTTGAACACGGGGAAGGTGCCAAAGGATTTTTCCCGGCGACGGGCAATTTTCCCAAGCTGGAAGTGGTGGCAGGCCATCTGGAAGGAATGGCAAATGAAGAAGCAGTATTTTTTAGGGCTATCGCATTGGCGGTTGTAGCGCCAGAGGTCCTCGATGAGGTCGTGAAAGGGTTTGAGCCAGGATTCGTCGCCGACGAGAGGGTTTCCCGGGCCGCCGGAAAATATGTAGA
>JBEAYO010000195.1:0-6575 GCA_041159285.1 Bacteroidota bacterium
TTGCGTAATCCGAGGGCTGGATCGTGTATGTATTCGGCAGTGAAGGGCTGGAAGGGTGCAAGGTGGCCGGGTAAGAGGCCAGGCAGCTCAACAGGTCCTTCATTGCGAAATCAGGAATCTGGCTGGTGTAAACGGTCACCGTCTGCTGGCAGAATTTCAGCACGCCGAATTCAACGTAGGTGCCGGTGAACTGATATTCTACGCTGTCGGTCCCGGCCGGAAATCCCCAGGCCGGGTCATCCAGCACCACATATACCTCCTTCGTATGGCCTGTGAGCGTATTGATTGGTGCACCCGCTTGTGGCGTGGTGCCGCCGCCAGCATGGAAAAGTCCTCTCGGCGCCACCCCGGCGGGCTGTGCGACGCCATCCACCTTCAGCACAGACCAGTTGATGCTGGTATAAGGAATGGAGCTGATGTCCCTGATCCAGGAATTGCGTCCAACTGAACAGGCGCCATCTGTGCCCGGGGCGCTTTGTGTCAGTGGGCTGCAAGTGAAAGTCCCCGGGACGTTGCTATTGTTGCTACCACTTCCAGGGCATCCGAGGTGGACCAGCACCGTGTCCGTGCTGAAGCATTGTACAGTATTGAGTGGAAAGTAGCCTGCTTTTTGAACCAGTTTCACAGTGTAAGGGGCAGCAGCTGGCGGGAAGAAAAAGGTCAGATCGTTGTCCGTTCCGGTCGTTGTCCCGATGGCATCCAGGCCGAAGTCAGCCTGAGACTGCAGGGCTGACAAGCCACCCGGATAGGTGGTTTCAGCCACTTCCCAAATGAAATGGGTGCCGGCGACGTTGGCACCGCCCAGCTGCACGCTGCCCGGTACGCAGGCATTCAGGGATTTATCCATACCTGCATCCGCCCTGGCCGCGGCCGTGTCGGTCACCGTGATGGACTTTTCGAAGATGCAACCGTCCAAAATCCGCACCGCGCTGAAGAGATAGGTGATTTCATCTACCGGGAGGCCGTTGTTCGGCCGCGGATAAGGGTTGAAATTCGGGTTGGCTATGCTGTAGTTGTTCAGCCCGACCTTGGGCAGCCAATCGTAGGAATAGCCGGCCGGTTGCGTGCCGGACACGCCGATGCTGGTAGCCTGGGCGGTCTCGCAGAGTGCCAGCGAGCCCGGGATGCCAGAGAAAGCGGCGTCATGGGGCGTAGGCGCATTGATGACCAGTTCCGTTTGCCCCCCTGCGCAGAAATTGGCCTGCGTCTTGAGCTTGACCTGCAGTTGGTAGGTGCCGGCTTGGCTTACCACGGGATTGAAGCTGTTGGAACTGAATCCGTTCGCGCTGGTGTATTGGTAATCAAAGAGCGGGTTCGCAGTCTTGGGTCCCAGGGTTAGCTCCAGCATGTCGCCCGGGCAGATGGAAACCTCCGGCAGTTTGTAGATTTTTTCCGTGAGTGCCTGGGTGGTGACGAAGAACTCCTTTTTACAGCCATTGGCATCAGTGACCACCAGGCGGTAGTATCCATCGGCCGTGGCACTGCTGCCGATGCTGGCAGAGAAGTCCGCCGCCGCACCGCTGCCGGATGCCGGGGAAATCTTGCCGTTGGTCAACGGGGTGAAGCCGTTGTACCACTGCCAGGATATATTGCCGGTGGCGCCGCTGATGCTGATGCCCAGGTCATGGCTGGTGCCGGGGCAGAAGAAGACCGGCTCGGATGGCCCGTTGATGGTCAGACCGAATGCCCCGTCGTCAATCATGGTGCTGATGACGTTGCTCACGCTCGTTTGGGAGCCGATGATGAGGCGGCGGTAGTACACCGGGCCGGGTTGCATTTCCGGGGAGGGTTTGAGCACCTCTTTGTCTCCCTCAGGTATATCGGACCAGTTGGCGTTGTCGTAGCTCTTTTGCCATTGGAAACGAAAGGCAGGACTTTTAGGTATCGGGTGTGGCCTCGGAGACGTCTCCAGGATGATGGGCAGGTTATGGGTGGAATCCGATCCATCCCCTGCAACGAATACCGGGCTTGCCCCAGTGATTGGCCCGTCGTTGCCGCCCTGGTGAATCAGCGCACCCGGACAGAATTCCGAATTCGCAGGGAAATCAGTGATTTCATTCGGCATCTTGGGCTCGTGGAAGGCCAGGAGGGCGATGCCGTAAAGTCCTTCTGTCAAAGGGAGACTTTCCTGTCTGGTGACATTCACCTGGGTGTTTGAGTCTTCATTCCGGTAAGAGGGTGTCACCGGGTAACCCTTAGAGAAAGTACCATGAGGGCGCAATACCACATAGGCGTCCCCGTTGGGCAAGGCAGCTAAATATGTTTTATCATAATCGGAATTGAAGGGCGCCACTACTGTTCCGTATTCCAAGGTGGAAGAAGGAGAAAGCCGCAAGTACTGGACATAATCGTCGGAATTTGAAAAATTTTTAGTTTCAGTGAGAAAAGCTCCCTGTGTGAGGAGTGGTGGCTGTGCAACGGTCCTTTGCACCAGCAAATGCAGCCTGCCAGCGGCATCTGCATCCATTTGGTAAAAGCTGGTGTTTGTCTGTAACAAAGTGGTCCACTCGGGATGCTGCAAATCCCCGGCTGGGTATTTTGTGATTGCCACCCAATCGGTGTTTGTGTTGGAAGGTTCCAGGATGCGGAGCTCGCCCATTTGCCCCTTGAAAAAGGCTTCCAGGTTATAGGGCTCAGGCACGTTCAAGTAGTTAACAAACCTATAAAGGTTGCCGGCCGAATCCGTCCCTAAAGAACTGCGTCGTGCAAGACTGTAACAATTAAAGCCATATTTCCCCATCGGATCCTGGTGGAACAGGACTGCCTCTTTACGTTCCAGGTTGCTTGCATCCATCTTTATCAAGTATTCGCTCCTAATACTGCGAAACGGATCCAGACTGTAAGTATCAGCGTAATCCAGGGGTTTCACATCCCAAAAGTCCGTGTCATACCATTCCGGTTTTTGTCCGATTGGCCTTGTCGTTCTGCCGCTGAGATAAAGGTCATCTCCATGAAGGGCGAGCGCACCGACCTCAAACTCCCCGAGGTATCCGGCAGCCAGCAGGCTGGCAGCCCCGGGAAGGGTGGTATTGAGTTTAACGATGCCGGTGATATTCAGGAATCTTTCCACTCCGTCTGGCTTTATGGTGTCCAGGGTGTTTACAGCACCCGGCGTGGGGGGGATCCTGTCAGGCGTTACATAGGACCCGAGGTCATTGAAATTATCCTTGCGGAATTGCATGGCAAAGGAAATGACCCCATTGCCATGTGTCACGATATCGGTGTACTCGTCTTTGTCATCTGCTGGTAGCATATTGGCGGCTTCGCCAGGCTCATTGAAAAAAGAGGGGTACAGATAAGTCATGTACTCGAGGTCGGAACCGTCGGCGCTCAGCTTGAACAGTGCAGTTTGCGGAAAATTCACAGTAGGCAACGACCTGGTCCCCACCGTGTCGAAGCCGGGCACCTGAGGTTCATAACCCAACAACTCACCATTCCTGCTAGTGTTAATTGAACCACCTGTGTAAATGGCATATACCTTGCCGTCCTCGTCCACACTGACACTCACAATTTCCGTGTCACTGGTGCCATCCCGGCAGTAGAACACGGTGGTCCATAAAACGGCGGAGCCATCGCCAGCCACGCACATCACGTAAGCTTGCTCATTGTTGGCCTGGCTGGGTATTGTCTCACCAATGAAATTATAAATGGGCAAGAAATCGTCCATTTCCCCTGCGATGTAAATCTTGTCGCCACTGTTGCTGGCAGTGAATGACTTCGCGTAAAGTTCCAGGGTCTCCCCCCCGAGATAGGTGGACCATTTCAAAGCCACGGGGTCTATGACCAGGGGCAGGGCGGGGTCGTATTTGCCCACGGAGAAAGAAATGGTGCCATCCTTGAGGGTGTAGGCACCTGCCACCTCCACCTGACGTCCATCCTTCACCTGGTAGCAGTAAGGTTTGCCTTTGCGCAGCTCGCCGAAGGGCGTGCTGAAGGACAGCTCGCCTTCCGGCGTCACTGCCAGCCCGCTCACCCCGTCCATGGAAAGCTGCACGCAGGACGGATCCGACCCCGGCTGGACGATGAAGTCGTACTTCAGGCCCTGGGGGGAGTTGTGATAGTGGACATCCACGCCCTGCCACAGGCCGCTGTAGTGCAGTTCCTCGTACTTGGGCACATCGGCCAGGAGCTTGCCAGCGGGAGTGAAGGCGTTCAGCTTGCCGATGCGGGGGTCCGTGGCCCTTCCCTTGCCCGACAGCCTGGCCGCCGGATTGGCGTCCAGGAAGCGCAGGCGGTAGCTGAACTGCTGGTCCCTCTCCTTGTTCCTCACGCTGGTGACCACCTCGCCGGGAAAAAAGAGGTATGCGGCCTGGTGGTCGTAGGTGACGAAGCGGGCATCAGAGCGGTGCTGCCCCAGGTTCTCCTCAAAAAGCAAGACCATCGGCATGTCCTGGATTTTCTCCTCGAGTGCCTTCATCTTGGCAGCCTCTGCTGCCTTAACGGCCGGATCGGGCAAGCCAGGAGGTTCTGTACCCGGAATTTGCGCCGTGGCCTGACTGAACGGGAAAGCTGCGACTAACAGCAGCAATGAAAAAACTTGCCTGATTGTGGCAAAAGAAAGATTTGACCGAGCTGATGTAGCTGAATTCATAGATGTTGCTTATAGTGATATTTGCCTGCACCCTGCAGTATTACAACCACGGAGGCAAGGTTATTGGTGATAATTTTCAATAAGTTTCGTAAGCAGGGGTAAGTGAGGATGTTAAACTAACTGTAAGATTCAATACGTTCTGGGTCCAAATTGATGAAGAATGCCTGCAGCATGCCGCACAGCAAGAGAATGGGTTCAATTAGTTATCAGAATTGTCGATGCTGTCTCAAAAGTCACACTGATGTAAAACTCTCCTCTTGAAAGAGCAAAGTGCTGTGTCAGAAACCACCTCACGAAGATTCACTGCACTGGCCTCCTCTTTGGCAAGACTCTTTCAAGGAGCAAACAGTTACCGCTTGAACAAAACTTAAAGGCTCGTCGGATCTTTTGAGACAACCTCGACAAGTGTTTTTTGAAACATTTTTACAAGATTAATGCACTATTTCAAGAGCATCAATATTGTTTTAATAAGTGCGGGGGAAGTATTTGATAAGTGCAGGTAGGGCCATATCGGATTGAAAAGTAGATTAATCAGGCGAGTTGTTTCAACGTCGAGAAAAAATCCCTGGACTTCCTGGTCGAAATCTCCAGCTCTGTGCGTTCAAATTTGAGGATGACCCTTGGGGATGCTCCGCGCTCCACCCGTTCGATTTGATTGATGTTGACGATGCAGGAGTGGTGAATCCGGTAGAATGATTCTTTAGGCAAACGGCTCTCATAGTAGCCCAGGTTCCGGGAGGAAAGTGCCGTTCCGTTGGGGCCGAGGTGAAAAAGGGTATAGGCGCCTTGGGAAACGATGTAGTGGATTTCATCGAGGCGAAGGAACTTGTCGTCGCCAATACCGATGATCAACACCTGCTTTTTTGAGGCAATTTTCTGGATAGCCCTGTTGACAGCAGCCTTGAAGTCCTCATTGCTGAAGGGTTTCAGCAGATAGTAGGTAGCGCCGTTATTGAGGGCCTCCACGGCGTAGTTTGTATAAGCGGTGATATAAATTACTTCGAGTTCGAGGAGGGAAGTCTGCTTCACTACATCCAGTCCTAGCCCTCCCTTCAGGTGATTATCCAGGAAGAGCAGGTCTACCTTGTTCTTATTCAAATAATCAATGGCTTCCGACTTGTTGTCAATGACGGCACTAACCGTTATTTCCGGGAAATAAGATTTGATCTTCGACTGCAGCAGCTGCTGGCTGTGCGGTTCGTCTTCTACAATGACAGATTTGAACATACAGAACTATTATATATAGCCGGCTTAAAACTACTAAAAATGGATTTGTTTATCACCCCTTGCAGATGCTGTTTACCTCTCGGGAAGGGCGGAGGCTGTCTCAAAAGACACGGCAATCCGTTTCACCGGCGCCGATTATTCTCTGGCTAGGGCGTTCTGCCGACCTGTGGCCGGCCGAACGCCCTAGCCCCCCTTCCGAGGCTGTCTCAAAAGACCTTCGCCGCTTACGGCAGCGAAATAAAATAATGAATGAATGCCCATTTTTTGATTTTGCTTCGCAAAATCAAAAAATGGGCATTCATTCGCAATATTTCTTGGAGGCGCCAGCCGCCAAAGGTCTATTGACACAGTCTCTTCCAGGATATTAGCGACACTGGTGACCAAGCCATACCGAAGGCCCTGACTTGAGGATATTCAAAAGATCGGATCCCGGAAAGATTGCCATCATAATTTGCCAAATCTAAGGTACAGTGGCAGGGTGGTGGCGATGCAAGAAATTTGACAAGTGTCGATAATTTTTTAACAAGTGTCAGCCAGGCAGCTTGCTGACGTTCAGATTCCCGGGCTGGCCTATTTCAAGTTGCACCAGTGTGCCTGTTTTGGCAATGGGATCCAGGAAGTCTATGCTCAACCTGATGTGCAAGTTATATTTTTCCCGCAGGAGCAGGATTTTCCTGCGCACCAGCTCGGTGCCGAGCGATTGCTGCCGGCGCCCGCGGTTGATTTGGAAGGACATATCCCTGCCGATGCCGTCGTC
>JBEAYO010000196.1:0-6570 GCA_041159285.1 Bacteroidota bacterium
GGATTTTTGGTTACACGGCGGGCCTTCGGCCCGCCGTGTAACCTTCCCGGAAGCCAAGCGGCACCGGCGGAACGAATTGCAGGGTCCTTTAAAATGGCCTCGGACGCCCTGAATCCCCCCCTCCATGGCCCGCTTTTCCAAATATGGCAAAACGATGACAAAAGTCACCTGCCCGAAAACCGTTTTTGACAATCCTGTGAATATTGCCATTTACACCGCCTTTAGCTTTGCAAGAAAATTAATAAACAAAAAATTCACAATGAAAGTAACTACCATCTTCACCCTTCTGGCAGGGATCCTGCTCTTCAGCGCCTGTGAAAAAGACAAGGAAACCGCCACCCGCGTCTATGGCACCATCACCATCGACAACATCGAGACCTGGGCTGCCTGGCAAGACAGCGGAGAGGTGCAACTCACCATCTTCCCCGCCTTCAGCCTGGATCCACTCGCAGGATGGGGCGAAGTGCCCGACAACTTCTTCGGGCCCAATGTCCCCGGCGGCACTCTCCCCGTGGGCGCTCCCTACAACTCCCAGAACCCTCTGATTCTGGAATACAAGCCCGGTCAAACCACCTATGAATACGAACTGGAACTGGAACCGGGAACTTACTCCGCCCTGGCCCTCGGCTTCCGCCACGACTTCGTCAACGACCCCACACTCAAAACTGCCACCCTCGGCGTCCACTGGGGCAATCCGGACCAGGTCAGCCATGGTGTCGTGATCAAGATCAATGCCGGCGGCAATGTCATACCGGTTTACAACTACCCCGCTCCCCTGACCTTTGAAATCAAACAAGGTGAGGAAAAGGAAATCAACTTCAAGGCTGATTTCAACTTCGTCAACAACTGGTATTAATTCAAACAGAGGCTGTCTCTTAAACACAACACAAACTAACACGCTCTCTCTAATGCGGTCCGCTTTATTCCTTTTGCTGCTGTTGTCTGGCCCGGTCACCTGGGCCCAGCGAACCGGTACCGGAAACATTACCGGCCTGGTCACCGACGCCAACAGTGGCGAAGCGCTTCCGCTTGTAAACATCAGCCTTAACGACCCTTTCTTCGGCACCACCTCCGAAATGGATGGCCGCTTTCTGCTGAAGGACCTCCCCCCGGGGTCGTACACCCTCAAAGCCAGCTTCGTCGGATACAAGGATTTTGTCCAAACGGATGTCCAAGTACCCGCTGGCAGCACGGTGTCTCTCTCTGTTCAACTTGAGTATGGCATCATGCTCAACAACGAGGTGGTGGTGACGGCCAGCGCCCGGTCGCAGGCCATCAACCTCGCCCCGGCCAGCCTGGCTGTCATCACCGCCAAACAATTGCAGGAACGCCAGATCACAACCTTCGACCAGGCCTTCGACGATGTGCCCGGCGTCGTCGTCACCCGCTCCGGCAATGCCAACGTCCAGACGTTTTCCATCCGGGGAGCCTCAGCGGTGGCATCGGCAACCGGGTGCTGCTGCTCATAGACGGCCGCCCGGCGCTCAGCCCCGAATCTGGCGGCGCTCTCTGGAACCTCGTGCCGGTCTCCTCCATCGAACGCATCGAAGTCGTGCGCGGAGCCTATTCCTCGCTCTATGGCTCCGGTGCCATGGGAGGCGTTGTGAATGTCATCACAAAAAAAGCAGGCAGTAGGCCGGAAACGAAAATTCATGCCAGCTATGGCGCCTATAATCCCGCGCCAGCCAACTCAGGTTACCCGGGGTACCACGACTTCCGATCCCTGGAGCTGAGCCGCAGCGGACAACAGGGAATCTTCTCCTATGTGCTCGACGGCAACTGGAGAAAAGATGACGGCTACCGTGAAAAGACCGCATTCGAGCTTTTCAACCTCTACGGAAAGGGCACCTGGAACTTCAAACCCGGCCATCTGCTGCAGGTCTCTGCGAACTTCAACAGCATGTTCAGCGACGCGCCTGCCACCTGGCTCAGCTTCCGCGAACCCTATCGGGTAGCTGAGTTTAAAAAAGACGATTTCCAGGACCGCCGGGAATACAATGCCGACATCCTTTACCAGGCCCCGGTCGGAAAGCAGATCCAGTTTTCCTCCCGCCTTTACCATTACGGCAATTTCTCCGATTTCACCTTTGACACCACCAGACACGCCGACGTCCCGAATGTCAACTTCGGCAAGCAAATCGTCCGGTCTTACAGCGTGCAAACGCGCAGGCTGGGCAATGTCACCCAGCTGAACATGGAAGCCGGCAAGCACCACTACCTGATTGCAGGGCTCGATGTGAAGTGGGACTACGTGCTGGGGGAACCGGAGGAGTTCCTGTACGGGGAACACCGGGTGCTGAGCACCGGGGCTTACTTCCAGGATGAAATCAGCATTGGCAGCCGGCTGACTGTCACTGCCGGCCTGCGCTTCGACCACTACCAGATCATCGGGGAGGTCAGCGAGCATAGTTTCAGCCCCAAGTTGGCCGCTGTTTACCGGGTAAATCGCAACTTGTCGCTGCGGGCGCTAGCGGCGCAGGCCTTCCGGGATCCGCCGATTGCAGAGCGCTACATCAAATTTGAGCAGGGCGGCGGCCTTCGGTTTGCCCCCAATCCCAACCTGAAACCGGAGCGGCTGACCTTCTCCGCTGAGCTGGGGGCACAGTACGAGCCCTCCCAGGGACTGCTGTTCGACGCGGCCTTGTTCTACAACCAGTACGAAAACCTCATCTCATTCCAGCAGCTTTCCGCCCCGCTGGAGCCGCTGCTGTACCAGGTCATCAACCTGCGGACGACCTTGATGCAGGGCTTCGAATTTTCCGTCAAAAAAACATGGAACAATGGCTTACGCCTGGGCCTTGCCTACACCTTCCTGGATGCCAGGGATACCTCGCCGGAGCGCGTCAATGACGCCCTGGCCTATAAGGTGAGGCATACCCTTGGCACCTCCGCCGGCCTGGAGCGTGGCAAATGGATGCTGGCCCTGAATGCCCGCTATCGCAGCCGCATTGAGGAGGTGTTCATTTATCCGGGCAGCGAACCGGATGCCGTATTCGTAATGGACAGCAAACTTACCTTCAAAGCCAGCGACAGGCTGAGTTGCTACCTGGCGGTCAACAATCTGAACAATGCGCTTTACGAGGAGCTGGAGCGCTACCGCATGCCCGGCCGCAGCTTTACAATAGGCTGCACCGGAAAATTTTAACTTTCACAAGAGGCTTGGCAAAGAATCAGGGACTTTTACTGTAGCTGACTGCTCTGTGCATCCTTTTCGGAAGATGACGCTTCCTCCCTCCTTGTCTCCTTCTCCGCATTCATAGCCTTCTCCTTCAGCAAGTCCGTGTACAGCACCTTCACGTGCTGGTCATCCTCCTTCCACAAAATAATGCGCCGGTTGCCGTCCACCTTGACATAGCGGAAACCCTTCTCCGGATGCTCCAACTTCACAAAGCCAGGGCCACCATACCACCCCTCCATCAGCTTCCGGATGTCCTCGATGAGCTGATCCGACCATAGCTCCTTGTTCCAGGGCGCCCAGGCCCGGTAATAAAAAATAGCCGGCATCTCATGAATCGTGTCCTTGTGAAAAGTGGGATAAAAGTTCATGATGACCGTCTGCGGGAATTCCTTCATTTCGTACTCCACGCTGGTGTTGGAGTTACCCTGTTTAATCAGCTGCTGCTTGTTCAGGGCCCAGCAATGGGCAAAAAACTCCTTGGAAGACATCCCGAAGTGGATGCCGAGAAACAGCGAATCATGGCGCTCTCCAGAGGCAAGCCCTTCATCCACCATCTGTTGGTATTCTGATTTACAGGCCGGCATCAGGCTGGCCACCAAAAACACAATTACAAGGTGTTTAATCCAGTTCATCACGCTTTGTTTTGTTATTGTTTATGCAGCGTCAATACTTCCAATGCATCGTCGTTTTTGCCAACAAACAACAATTTGCCCCGCTTGTTTTCGACCAACAGCATATTTCTGATTGCTCCCCGCAGATTGATGCCTGAGACTGCCGGTATCACTGCCTGAAAGCCTCCTTTGCCGTCTCCCCGAAGCAGGCAGCCGACGCTGCCATCGTAAATCCCGGTCTCCGGCTTGGCATGGTAAAAATTCCCTCCGAGCAGCAGGTCGGCATGCCCATCCCCGTCCAGGTCTTCCGCCAAAATGGCATAAACCGGCGTCGCCTGGGCCTCCACCGGCAATGCCTGCACCTTGAAACTGCCTTCACCGTCGTTGATGAAGGCAACAGTCTCCATCATGCCAGCCTCCAGCCGCAAAGCACCCTGCAACTGCTCCGGCAGGAAAATATCCTCCACCCGCTGCCTGGCGTAATCCCTGAAATACAGGTATTGCTTCTTCAGATAAGGCATCTGGGCCACCAGGTCATTCCGCAGGGCCAGGGGATAGGACGCCTCGCCGTTGTAGATGCTGATGATTTGCTCTGCCGACTGGTTCTGGTCGAAATCATTGACCCACATGGTGGCCGGCTTGCCCGCAGCAACCCGGAACCTGGAATTAAGACCGTGGTTCCCCGCGATGAGGTCCGTGAACCCGTCGCCATTCAAATCAGCGGTCGCCAGGCAGTTCCACCAGCCGGAGGGCAGCTCACCCCCGGCAGTTTTCCGCACCAGGCGACCAGCCTGGTTGTCAAACAATGCCACCGGCATCCACTCGCCGGCTACCACCAGGTCGGCATCCCCGTCCCGGTCAGAATCGACCCAGACGGCCGAGGTGATCATCCCAAGTTCCCTCAGCCCGGGCGCCAGACTGGCCGTCACGTCCGTGAAATTGCCCTTGCCATCGTTTTGCAGCAGATATCCGTTGCAGGGCACGCCGTACAGGAAAGGCCGCAGGCGGACACCTACGAACAAATCCTGGTCGCCGTCCCCATCGAAATCGGCTGCCTCCACAGCACCGGTGCTCTCGAACTTCGACAGCGGTGACCTGGGCGATTTGGAAAACTTCCCCCTGCCGTCGTTGAGGTAAAGGCGGTCGAGCAGGGCCGATGAACTGTTGGGAAACTCATTTCCGCCACTGGCCACGTAAAGGTCCAGGTCCCGGTCTCCGTCAGCATCAAAGAAAAGGCAATCGGTGTCCTCGCTGACCTTGTCCTGCTCGAAAAGCTCCTGACCGGCGGCCCTGAAGCTGCCGTCAGCCTGCTGTAACAGCAGCGAGCCGGCCTGGTCCTTGGCACCTCCGATGAACACATCCTCCCTATCGTCTCCATTCACATCGCCTTTGCACATGGGCGGGCCGCTCACTGAGAGCATGTGGAAGATAAGGCGGTCGCGGTCAAAATCATCGAAGTCATTTTCCCGGTGCCGGTAGAGGCCGGCCGAGGCCGGATATGCGGTGAAAAGCGGCAACTCTCGTTTCGGGGACTGGCTGGCCGCTTGTGGGGCTGCCTCCTTTTGCTGAAGCACGAGAAACTGGTTAGCCGGCACATCTGCGAGCGTGGTCGTGCGTCCATCGGGCCAGAGGACCACGAGGGAATCAGCCTTTTCCAGCTTACCCAGCCCGAAGTGCAGCCGGTTGTCCACGGTTGACTCGAAGCCGCGCATAGGGGCGACCTCCTGATAGCGGATTTCATCCTGCAGATAGATATAGGCCCTGGCTCCGACTGCCTGGGTGTTGGCCCCCTCCCCTTTCAGCTGGAGCGTCAGGAAGTTGTGTTTCCCCGGCCTAGATTCCGCGTTGTTTCGGTAGAGGAAGGCAGGCATGTCCTGGTTGTTGACCACCAGGTCCAGATCGCCGTCATTGTCGAAGTCGGCGTAGGCACTGCCATTTGAGAAAGAGGGTTCTGCCAGCCCCCATTCGGCAGCCATGTTCTTGAAGGTTGGCACCCGCCAGCCGGAGAGACCGGCAGCGGCGTCAGCCAGATTGTTTCGGAAGGCGTAGTTGGGGATTTTCTCGGAGGGCATGTCGTCCACCATCCTGGTGATGGCGCTGCCTTGTTTTTTAAGGACTTCCCTGACGTTGGCGGGGTCGGAATAGAAGTTGACATAGTCCTGGTCCGTCAGGTCTTTTCCGATTCCGTTGGCCACGAAAATGTCCTTCCAGCCGTCGTTGTCCATGTCGAGGATCAGGGCGCCCCAACTCCAGTCAGTGGCATGCACGCCGGCCAGGCGGGATATTTCAGCAAAGAGGGGAAGATCCGGCCCGGCAACGCCTGTCCGATCCGGGTGAGGGGCAGTGCCCAGGTTCAGTTGCAGGGTATTGCGGGTAAACTGGTGGTAGTAGCCATTGTCCACCTCCTGGCGGTAGAGGTCCCAGTGCTCGAATTTGGTCTTTGTCTTGATTCGCCGGTCGTCTTCCGGCAGCATTTCCGTGACGAAGATCTCGGGGAGGCCGTCGTTGTTGAGGTCTGCGATGTCGGCACCCATGCTGCCCATGCTGGTTTCCCGGATGCAATCCTCCAGGTGCTCAGCGAAAAAAGGCGAGGAGGGCTTGCCGGTGCTTTGCCCGGTCTGGTTGATGTAGAGGTAGTCTTTTTCAAAAAAGTCATTGGAGACAAAAAGGTCCTGGGAGCCATCGCGGTTCAGGTCCCCGGCGGCGACGCCGAGGCCGAAGCCGATGTTGCTGCGATAGATGCCAGCCTGAGCGCTGACGTCCGTGAAGCGGATGCTTCCA
>JBEAYO010000197.1:0-6556 GCA_041159285.1 Bacteroidota bacterium
TCTACACAATCCCGACGTGCGGGCCTGCGGTTTGCCGAACTCCCTTTCCGGGGCGCCAAGCGGCACCAGCGGAACAAGTCTAACTTGCCACCAACGCCTCAAAGAAAGCCAACGCTCGCTCCATCCTCTCAGCCGCAGCCGGCGAAAGCCCGGTTTCCAGTTCCCAGGCATCTCCCTCAATGAGCAGATACCAGGCCTCCGGCAAGCAATCATACAGCGACTGGCATAGGAAAACAATGGAAGCAGGGGAAATGGCATGGGTGGAAAATTGAAATTCCGCAGCCGGCTCACAAGGCTGCCAGCGAAACCCGCCTGGCAGGCTTCCCTTAAAGGCATCCACAAATATCACGCAGCTGGCGCTGGCCACCAACTCGGCATCCTCCACCTGCAACTGGTAGCGATACTGGACCTGCCCCTTGAAGAATCCCATCTTCTCAAGTGCCTCGGCAAAGGCCCAACCAAGCCCGTCATCCTGCCTGCCGCTGTTGCCGATGGCCAACAGCAATGTTCCCTTATGATTTAGTTTTTTCATCCAGTAATTGCCCCTCGTGGTTGTAAAGCGTGACCTGCAGCGGCATTTGACCGATGGCATGCGTGGCACAACTCAGGCAGGGGTCATAGGCCCGAATGGCGACCTCCACCTGGTTGAGCAGCGTCTCTGGAATCTCGGTTTTTCCGGAGATAACATGCTCCGCCACCCAGTTCACTGCCCGGTTCATCGGCTCGTTGTTATGCGTCGTGGAAACGATGAGGTTGCAGCGGGTGACCTGTCCCTTCTCATCGGCAAAATAATGGTGAATCAGCGTGCCACGTGGGGCCTCCACTACCCCGATGCCCTCGGGGCGGCGCTCACCCTTGCGCAGCAGGTCACTGCCCGTGATATCGGGGTCTGTCAACAGCTCCTTCATGACTTCCGCACAGTGCAGGATCTCGATGAGCCTTGCCCAGTGATAGTGCATGGAGTGGTTGTTGGTCTTGCCGCCGGTATAGTTGACGAAATCGAGCCGGGCGGCCTCCGCCAGCGGCGTGTTGATATGGCTGCAGACATTCAGCCTGGCAAGGGGCCCCACCCGGTTCCAGCCGTTTTCTGCGCCGAGGGAGCGCAGGTAGGGGAACTTCAGGAAAGTCCACGCTTTGACATCCTCCGCGAAGTGTTGCAGGTATTCCGTATCGGGCGTGTCGTCGAGCAGGCGCTTGCCTCCGGCATCAATGGCCCGCATGCGGCCGTGGTAAAGCTCCAGGGCCCCGTCGCCCGCCACCAGGCCCAGGTGGCCGGAAGGATAGCTGGCGAAGGTGTCCAGCCAGGCGGAATTTTCCTCGTGATAATTTTTCATAAAGGCCACCACCTCACTGGACCAGGCGATCATGGTATCAATGCCGGGGCTGCCGTTGTCCTGCGTGAAATGGCGGACCTCCTCCGGGCTCATGCTCTTGTACACGCCGCCCGGCACAGCTGCCACCCCGTGTATGCGTTTGCCGGCCAGCACCCGGATGACCTCCTGCCCGAACTTGCGCATCTGTATGCCCTTCAAGGCCAGTTCCTTGTGCTCCTGTGCCACTGCCACCACATTGCGCCGGGCCGCAGGGGCGTCCAGTCCGAAGAGCAGGTCGGGGGAGGCCAGGTAAAAGAAGTGAAGGGCATGGGACTGGAAGGTCTGGGCATAGTGCAACAGTCGCCGGACTTTGCTGGCAGTGGGAGATAGGTCCTCCGGCATCAGGCCGCTGAGCATGTCAACTGCCTTGGAGGCAGCCAGGTGATGGCTAACGGGGCAGATGCCGCAAAGGCGCTGCACGAGGGTGGGCACCTCCCAGTAGGGGTGCCCCTGGATGAAGCGCTCAAACCCCCGGAACTCTACGATGTGAAAGAAGGAATTCTTCACCTTTCCCGATTCGTCGAGGTGGATGGTGACTTTGCCGTGCCCCTCTACCCGCGTGACGGGTTCGATGATTATCTTTTTGTCTGCCATGACCTCAATCGTATTTGAATTCCGAAGAGAGGACGGAGTAGGCCTCTCCGAAGAGTATGTTTTTCACCACCTTCCAGATGTAGTGTGCATCCGGCGGGCAGCCCGGGATGAAATAGTCGATCTTCACCACCTCGCTGCAGGCGTACACCTTGTCCAGGATTTGCGGAATGTCCTCATGGCGGGGTATGACCTGCTCCGCCTCCTCGCTGGTCAGGGAGTGCAGGTAGGCCTCCTCGAGGCATTCCCGGAGCGGAACGGTATTGCGCATGGCCGGCAAGCCTCCCCAGATGGCACACTCCCCGACGGAAACGAGCACATCGCACTTCCTGCGGAATTCCCGCAGCACCTCCACGTTCTCGGAATTGCAGCATCCCCCTTCGATCAGGCCCACGTCCACCCGCTGCGAAAACTCCTTGATGTCTGTCAGGGGGGATTTGTCGAACGTGACCAACTCCACCAGGTCGAGCAGTTCCAGGTCGATGTCGAGCATGGACATGTGGCAGCCGAAGCAGCCGGCCAGGGAGGTGGTGGCGATGGTTTTCCTGCCGCCGGCCGGCTTGGCGGGGGTCGAGGGCGGGGTCACCGGCAAGGTGGTCCGGTGGTCCACATCATATTTCCTTTCTCCGAAGGGCCGGGCCAGGCTCTTGCCGCTGACCAGGATGGCGCCGGTAGGGCAGATGTGCATGGCGCGAATCGCTTGCTCCTCGCTCAGCCTGGCCTCCTGTTCGTAGTCAATGGCAACCTCCGTTTCATTGCCCCGGTTTGCAAAGGAAAAAACCTTTTTGCCTTCGTCGGTCAGCACCTCTTCCACGCAGCGCCGGCAGCGGATGCAGCGGTTGTGCTCGATGACTATGCGCTCCGGGTTGTAATCGATGACGCGGTCAATGAAAAGGTGCGGATAGCGGGTGGCGTTGATTCCCAGTTGGTAGCCGATGCCCTGGAGGTCGCAGTCGCCGCTTTTTTCACAAGCCGGGCAGAAGTGGTTGCCCTCCACGAACAACATCTCCACCATGGCCTTGCGGTTGTCCTGCAGGGCGGCATCTGCCGTGGCCACCACCATGCCTGCCTTGACGGGCGTGGTGCAGGAAGCCATTTGCCGGCCGTTGACCAGCACGTTGCAGACCCTGCAGGTGCCGAGCGGCGGGTCGATGTGGGGGTAATAGCAGAGGGAGGGGACCTCCGTGCCGGCAGCGCGGATGGCATCGATCAGCCGGTCTCCTTCCCGGGCTTCGATTTCCCGCCCGTCCACGACAATGGTTACGATTGGCAGCATGGTCGTTTTATTTTTTTAGACTTGTTATTTCCCGGTATTCCCGCTCGGCGGCCTCCAGGTCGAAGCCGCGTTGCAGGTCGCTGCCGGATTTGTCCACTCTGGCGTCGAAGTAGTCAGGGAAATGCCGGATGGCATCAGAAATCGAGTTGGGAGCCGTCTGGCCCAGGCCGCAGCGGCTGGCCTCCCGGATGGTTTGCCCCCATTGCTGCAGTTCGTCCAGATCGTACTGTGATCCCAGCCCGAGCTGCAGTTTTTCCAGTTTCCTGTTCAGGATGAAGTTGCCGGCGCGGCAGGGCGTGCAGATGCCGCAACTTTCGTGTTTGAAAAAATCAGAGAAGTTTTTCAGGATTTGCAGCAGGTCGCGGTCTTTTGAAAAGACCATGAAAGAACCGTTGCAGGGGAGGTCGCGGCGGCTGATCCGCCGCTGCCTGTCGGCGGCGGGAACCATTTTCCCGCTGGGGCCGCTCACCTGGACGAGATGGGGATCCCGGGCGTCGCAAAGGGCCAGGAGCTCGCCCAGTGGCATGCCCCATTCAATCTCGTAAATCCCCGGCCTGTCGCAGTCGCCGCTGACGCTGATGAGCTTGGTGCCGGGAGATTCCGGTGTGCCGAGGCGCAGCAGGTATTGCGGGCCTTTTTCAATGATGCGCGCTGCGCAGGCGAAGGTCTCCACGTTGTTCACGATGGTGGGTTTTTCCAGGTAGCCACGCTCCGTCGGGAAGTACAGTTTCGTCCGGGGCTCTCCCCGCAGCCCCTCCATGGAGTTGAGCAAGGCCGTTTCCTCGCCGCAGACGTAGGCGCCGGCGCCGAGTTGGACGCGGATGTCGAAGGAAAAGGGCTGCAAGGCGGGGATTTGGTCTCCCAGCAGTCCCTGCTGCCTGAACTCCTCTATCGCGGCTTCCAGTTTTTCCTTCAGGTAGCGGTATTCGGCGCGCAGGTAGAGCACGCCTTCCGAGGCGCCGGTGGCATAGGCTGCGAGGGCCATGCCCTCTATCACCAGCCCCGGCAGGCGGTTGAGCAGCACCCGGTCCTTGAAGGTGCCCGGCTCCCCCTCGTCGGCATTGCAGACGATGAATTTCCGGCTGCTGCGGCTGTTGCTGCAGGATTCCCATTTCAGGGCCGTGGGGAAAAAAGCCCCTCCCATGCCGGACAGTCCCGATTCCTTGATTTGCCGGATGACATCGGCTGGTTCCAGTTGGAGCAGGGTCCGGAGAGCAGTTCCCGGTTCATAGGGACTCAGCAGCAGGGTCCGGCCATCTCCCGGGGTGTAGCGGATGTTATCCTCAGGGGTGTCGGCCAGGGATGCGACAGAAGCCCCTGATTTGATGCCGGCGATGATTTTCCGCACTTTTTCGGGGTTGAGGCGGGTAAAGGGGTAGAAGTCTATGAGTGCTGCCGGCTCCTGGTCGCTCAGTCCGATGCAGGCCGTTTCGAAGAAGCCGAATTGGCCGCTTTCATCCGCATGCCCGCACCTGGCGCCCGTTTCCGCTTCAAACGCGGTGCGGACCTCCTGGAAGCCCTGGAATTCGGAGACGATGCTCTTGTTGAGGTAGATGGTGTGTTTTCCGGCGGGCTGCCGGTGAAAAAAGTGATAGAAAGAGGCGACGCCCTCGACCTCTACCCGGGAGATGTCGAACAGGGCGGCCAGGGTAGTGATGTCGGTATCGCTCAGGTAATTTTTCACATCGTGCAGCGCCCATAGGGCATTGAGCAACTGGGGTCGGTGTAGGCTGACGGATTTCATTTCTATGGCATTGGACACTGGTTTGCCGCGCTTTTCCCAGCGCTGCGATGGCCGGTCGGATTTGTTTCAAAGATAATATTAATCTCAACGCGCCGGTAAAAAAAGCGATGATTTGCTGCAGGGCAACTTCACCCGGGACCAAAGTTGGGGAAATCACTGGGCTCGCACAATGACATTCAGCAGTACCCTCTTCCCTCACTGGAATTTTGCTGCTGAATTTCCTAATTTTGCAGCGCAAAATAAATCGCACTGAAGAAGTGCTGCGCAAGAAAGACAGGAAGCCCCGCGAGGCGGCGTTCTGTTTTTTGCCGATGCCCTTTTTCCAAAAAAAATCAGATATGCACAACTCATCAAACGGCACGGAAGCCATCACGAAAAGAGCCCGCGAAGATCGCTACCAGCACCATGACTACTACCTCATGGACGAGCTGCTGGGCGAGGAGCACCTCCTGGCCCGAGAGGCAGTCAGGGCCTGGGTCAAAGCCGAGGTGTCCCCCATCATCGAAGATTATTCCGAGCGTGCGGAATGTCCGCAGCACCTGTTCAAAGGGCTGGCGGAAATCGGCGCCTTTGGCCCCAGCCTTCCTGCGGAATACGGCTGCGGCGGCATGGATGAGATTGCCTATGGCGTCATCATGCAGGAGTTGGAGCGCTGTGATTCTGGTCTGCGCTCCATGGCCTCTGTCCAGGGCTCGCTGGTCATGTACCCGATATACCGCTTCGGCTCGGAGGCGCAGAAGCAATACTACCTGCCTCGCCTGGCCACGGGAGAGCTGATCGGCTGCTTTGGATTGACGGAGCCCGACTTTGGCTCCAATCCCTCCGGCATGATCACCAACATCAAGGATGACGGGGATGCCTACATCCTCAACGGTGCCAAGATGTGGATCACCAACTCGCCCGTTGCCGACATCGCCGTGGTGTGGGCCAAGAATGAGGCGGGAAAAATCATCGGTCTGATTGTGGAGAAAGGCATGAAGGGCTTTTCCGCCCCCGAAATCCACGGCAAGTTGTCGCTGCGCGCCTCCATCACCGGAGAGCTTATCTTTGAAGATGTTCGCGTTCCCAAGAAGAACGTGCTGCCCGGGGTGGAAGGCTTGAAGGGCCCGCTTTCCTGCCTGTCCAAGGCGCGCTACGGCATCGCCTGGGGGGCAGTCGGCGCCGCGCTGGATTGCTACGACACTGCATTGAGATATTCACAGGAGCGCGAGCAATTCGGCCGTCCCATCGGCGCTTTCCAGCTGACGCAGAAGAAGCTGGCGGAGATGATCACGGAGATCACCAAGGCGCAGCTGCTGGTTTGGCGACTGGGCACCCTGGCGAATGTCGGTCGCGCCACGCCGGCCCAGATTTCCATGGCGAAGCGGAATAACGTCCATACTGCCCTTACTGTGGCGCGCGAAGCGCGGCAGATCCTGGGAGGCATGGGTATCACGAACGAGTATCCGATCATGCGGCACATGATGAACCTGGAGACGGTGCTGACCTACGAGGGGACGCACGATATACACCTGCTGATCACCGGCATGGATGTCACGGGTTTCAATGCTTTTTCCTGACGCGAAGGTGATA
>JBEAYO010000198.1:0-6547 GCA_041159285.1 Bacteroidota bacterium
GGCCATTGTCAAGGCACCAGCAATCGCGGCGCTGCTGTTCGGGTGCCGGCGCCGGCTCGGCCGGTGCCGCCGCCGGCGGTTCTTCAGCGGCGGGGGCAGCAGCTGCCGGTTGTTGGGGAACAGCTTCCACCGCCGGGGGCGGGGCAGGGGAGTCTCCTCGCTCCTCGACCAGGTCGAAGAGTTCCGTAGGATAAAACTCAGAGAGGTCGGTCGTCACGATGACTATTTCGGGCACGTCGCAGCTGTCCTCCACCAGCACGGGCGGGCCTGGCTGGGAAGGGGCGGCCTGCTCTCCTTTTTTGGGGCCGGCGCCGAAGATGCTGGCAAAGAACCGGAGGATGGAGTCAATGATCTGCTTTAGCATGGCTGAGTGATTTAGAGGTTTGAAAGTTGATTTTTTATAGTATCGGGGTTTGCCCAAAAGAGGCCCTTATGTAGCTGCTTGCCGGTGCCGCAGAACATCGGAAAGGGCGGCTGACGGGACATGGGCCCGCCAGCCGCCCTAAAAACCCCTTCCCGGGGTTGGGTAAAAAGTCCCCTGGGCGCAGTGCCCCTCTTTGAGGGGGGCGCGGGGCGCAGCCCAGCTGAGCACCCTTTCCGGAAGCCGTGCGGCACCGGAGGGACCAGCCGCAAGGGCTTTTTACACAACCCCGGGAAGGGGGTAGGGCGAGGGGAAGCGCCCCGCGCCCTTTTCAGGAAACAGCGTCTTGCCAGAGGGCACTTTTCAAAAAGGAAGCGGGCTGTTGCCACTTTCACTGCGAGCCCCTTATCTCACAAATATAGCAATTTAAAATATAAAGCCAGCGATGATTTTGATTCAAAGCCCCTCCATGGCCATCGCCAGGTCCGCCTTGATGTCCTCCACATTTTCTATTCCCGTTGACAGGCGGATCAGTCCGTCCGTGATGCCATGCTGAAGCCTGATTTCCTTCGGGATATTCAGGTGCGACATGGAAGCCGGGTGCAGGATCAGCGTGTCCACATCGCCCAGCGTTGGTGCCAGCGTGCAGAAGCGGACGCGGTTCATCATCTGGATGCCCGCCGAAAGTCCTCCTTTGAGTTCAAAACTCAGCATGCCGCCAAAGTTCTGCATCTGTCGCCTGGCAAGGGCGTGGTCCGGGTGGGAAGGAAGCCCGCAGTAGTTCACCCGGCCGACGGCAGGGTGCGACTCCAGGAATTGCGCCAGTGCCAGTGCATTGCTACTGTGCCGCTCCATGCGCAGTGCCAGGGTCTTCAATCCGTTGTGCACCAGCCAGGCCTCCCAGGGACTGCAGTTGGTGCCGGCCAGCTTCATGGTGGTCCAGATGGCGCCGCCCTTTTGCACCTGCTCCAGGTGGGTGGTCGCCAGGGCGCCGGCGATGGAATTGCCGTGGCCGTTGAGGAACTTCGTGGTGGAGTGTATGACGTAGTCCACGCCGTGTTGCAGCGGCTGCTGCAGCAGGGGGGTGGCGAAGGTGTTGTCGGCGGCGCTGATCCTGCCTTGCCGGCGCGCGATGCCCGCCAGCGCCTCCAGGTCCACGCATGCCAGGGTGGGGTTGGCCGGGGTTTCGAAATAGATCATCCGGATGCGCTCGTCGCCTTTTACCAGGTCCTCCACCCGCTCCAGGTCGCGCAGGTCCGTGAGGATGGTTTGCACGCCGTGTGGCTCCAGCACCTTGGTGAACAACTCGGTGGTGCCGCCGTAGAGGTTGCCCTGGGTGAGGATCTTGTCCCCTTGCTTCAGCAAGGCCAGCATCATGGTGCAGACCGCCGCCTGCCCGGAGCTGAACAGCATGCCCGCAGCCTCGCGCCCGGTGCCGGCGGCCTCCAGCCTGGCAATTTTGTCGGCCACCGCCTCCAGCGTGGGATTCCCATAGCGGCCGTACACGTGCCCTTCCTTCTTGCCGGTGAAAATGTCTATTCCCTCGTCGATGCTTTCAAAGACGAAGGAAGAGCTGGCATACAGCGGCAGGACGTGCGGGGCCGTGGTTCTCGGATCAGGCACCTCCTTGGCGCAGATGGATTCTATTCGCATATTTTCCATTGACTCGTTTTAATTTTGAACTTAGTGAGATGTGTTACGTTTTAAAAACAATCCGATTTATATTTAAGCCCTAAAAAAAGCATTTTATTTTAATTCGAAGCTTGAAAAATTGTTTAATCCTAAAAACCGTGAAATGACCGCTATGAAGATAATTAAAACCGACACGCCTGTCCTGCAAGAAGAATGGCTGGAAAAAGACGAATTGTTTGAAAAACATCTTTTCATCGCTGATCCGAACCAGGGTTTCATGCGATTGGACAAGTTCATCACGGACCGCATGTTCAAGGCCTCTCGCAGCAAGGTTCAGAATGCCATCAAGGCAGGGCTTGTCAGGGTCAATGAATTAGAACAAAAGGCGAACTACAAGGTTCGGCCCGGCGACAAGGTGGAGCTGACCCTTCCCAGGCCCTACGATGAAGCCTGCAAGGTGGTGCCGGACCATATCCCGCTCGACATAGTTTACGAGGATGACAGCGTGCTGATTATCAACAAGCCGCCCGGGATGGTCGTCCACCCCGGCGTGGGCAACTACCGCCGAACCCTGGTCAACGCCCTGGCATATTATTTCCAGGATCTCCCCGTCATGGAGGGAAATCCTGAAAATCGCCCCGGTCTCGTGCACCGCATCGACAAAGAGACCTCCGGCCTGCTGGTGATCGGGAAGACTGAATACGCGCTTTTTCACCTGGGGGCGCAATTCCAGAAGCACACCATCCATCGCCGGTACCACGCTATCATCTGGGGGGAGTTGGAGGAAAACGAGGGCACGATCAAGAATTACCTGGCCAGGGACCCGCGCCACCGCCAGCGCATGGCCGTGGTCACGGATGGCACCGGCAAATGGGCCTGCACGCACTGGAATGTGCTGGAGCGCCTCTACTACATCAGCCACATTGAGTTGAAGCTCGAAACGGGCCGCACCCACCAGATCCGCGTTCACATGTCCAACATGGGACACCCGCTGTTCAACGATGTCAAATACGGGGGAGACAGGATCGTGAAGGGCACGGTGTACAGCAAGTACAAGAGTTTTGTGGATAATTGCTTCAAGACCCTTCCCTACCACGCGCTTCACGCCAAGGAACTGGGTTTCGTGCATCCCGAAACGGGCAAGGAAATCTTCTTCGACTCGGCAGTCCCGGATCGCATGACCACCTGCCTGGACAGATGGAGGAACTACGTCGCCGACCGCAAGGCCAAACTGGCCCTGGAGGATGACTATTGACCGCCCCTGACCCAGGGAATGAATTATTTGTCAACCAACAACCGCGCATGAGACTACAAGAGCGACTCGATACACTGGCCAGCCTCGGAACCAGCCTGCAGCGAGAAGATGAAATGCTGCAGGCCATCGTCCACCGCACTCATTACAACAACCTTTGGTTCACGCCTGATAATCAAAATGCCGCCATACAGGCCATCGCCAGCCGGCTGCTGAATCCCTCCCTGCTCCGCGACTGGGCAGCCGGGTATGACATCTCCGATCAGCCCGTCGGCAAAACCGTTGGCATGGTCATGGCCGGCAACATCCCGCTCGTTGGCTTCCACGATCTCATCTGCGCCTTCGCAGCCGGCTGCAAGTCCCAGGTCAAGTTGTCGGAGAAAGACCGCTTCCTGCTGCCTTACCTCCTGAAGCGCCTGGAGGCGATACATCCCGGCAGCGCTGATTATTTCGCCATCGTCGATTCCCTGAAGGGCTTCGATGCCGTCATTGCCACCGGCAGCAACAACTCCGCCCGCTACTTCGAGGCCTACTTCGGCAAATATCCGCATATCATCCGCCGGAACAGGAATGCCGTCGCCATTCTGGACGGCACGGAAACCCGGGAGGAACTCGCGGCCCTGGGGCGGGACATTTTCCAGTATTTCGGGCTGGGCTGCCGCAACGTTTCCAAAGTCTATGTGCCCGCCGGTTACCACTTCCAGGCCTTGATGGAAACCTTCCATGATTTCAACGAGGTCATCCTCCACGACAAGTACAAGAATAATTTTGATTACAACATGGCGCTGGTGATGCTGAACCGCATCCCCTTCATCAACAATGGCTGCATCATCCTGGCGGAAAACCAGGCCATTGCCTCCCGCATCGCCATGCTCCACTACGAGTTTTACAGCGATAAGTCCAGCCTCGCCGCCGCGCTGCAGGAGAAATCCGAGGAGATCCAATGCGTCGTCAGCCGGGCGGAACTGCCCGGCCTGGATTGCATCGGTTTTGGAAAAACCCAGGAGCCTGGCTTGGGAGATTACCCCGACGGGGTGGATGTGATGGCTTTTTTGACAGGCCTGAACTGACATTTTATGAAAAACGACCATCAGCTGATCGTCAGGAATCTCAGCATTGCCTTCCAGGGCCAGCGGGAACGCCGGGTCGTGGAGGATTTGTCGTTTGAGCTGAAAAAAGGCGAGACCCTCGGCATCGCCGGCGAGTCCGGCAGTGGTAAGTCCCTCACGGCGCTCGCCGTCATGGGGCTGTTGCCGGAGGCTGCCTTGGTTTCCGGCGGGGAAATCCTGTTTAAATCCGGCGGGGAAATGGTAGGCATCAGCCGTGCAGGCGCAGGGGCCGTCCGCCGGTTGCGCGGCAGGGAAATGGCCATGATCTTCCAGGAACCGGCCACTGCGCTCAACCCCGTTATGCGCTGCGGCGACCAGGTGGCCGAGGCCATGCTGCTGCACGGGGCCGCCACCCGTGCCGATGTGAAGCAGCAGGTGATGGACTGGTTCGGGAAGGTGCGCCTGCCGGATCCAGAAAGGATTTACAAGTCCTATCCCCACCAGTTGTCGGGCGGTCAGCGCCAGCGGGTGATGATTGCCATGGCGCTCTGCTGCAATCCCTCGCTCCTCATCGCCGATGAACCCACCAGTGCACTCGATGCCACGGTGCAGCGAGCTTTCCTGGATTTGATGAAGGAGCTCAAGCAAGCCTGGCAGGGAACTGTCATTTTCATCAGCCACGACCTCGGCGTGGTGGCCGAGGTGGCCGACCGGGTGCTGGTGCTGCACGACGGAAAGCTGGCTGAAGCCGGCGAGACAGCCGAGGTCTTGCGGAATCCCCGACATCCTTACACCCAACAATTGATTTCGAGTTACCGGGAAAAATTGCAGTCGAAAAAGGCCTCTTCTCATACACCTGGGCAGGCAGTCCCCTCGGGTTCCGCCGTCGAAAAAGACGGGCAGCCCTTGCTGCGCGTGGAAAAGCTGAGCACCTGGTTTCCCCTGCGGCGGCGCTTTCCCTGGCAATCGAAAACCTATCTGAAAGCAGTGGACGAGGTGAGTTTTGAACTCCGGCGAGGGGAGATACTCGGCATTGCCGGTGAGTCCGGCAGCGGCAAGACCACCCTGGTCCGTTCCTTGCTGCACCTGCAGCAGCCGACCGCCGGTGAGGTGTATTTCGAGGGTGCCAGGATGCCCTCGGATCCGGTGGACAGGCAGTGGAAAGCAGCACGCAAGCGACTGCAGATCGTCTTCCAGGACCCCTATGCCGCGCTCAATCCGCGATTGCAGGTGGGGCTGGCCGTGGCCGAACCAATGAAGGTCCACCAGCTCTTTGGCACGGAGCAGGAGCGTCGGGAGCAGGCGGTGCGCCTGCTGGAAGCCACCGGGCTGGACGGTGAGGCCTTCTGGCGTTTTCCCGCCGAGTTCTCAGGCGGTCAGCGGCAGCGCATCTGCATCGCCCGTGCCTTGGCGACGCAACCGGACTGCATCATCTGCGATGAATGCGTCTCTGCCCTGGACGCGTCCACCCAATTGCAAATATTGGAATTGCTGCTGGCTCTCCGCCGCGACAGGGGGCTGTCTTTCATCTTCATTTCCCACGACCTGGCCACAGTGCGGCAAGTCAGCGACCGCATTGCCATCATGAAGGATGGCAGCATCATTGAGACAGGCGAGGCAGAGGAGCTTTGGCAGCATCCTCAGATGCCCTACACGAAGGAACTGTTGCAGGCGCAAATTGCACCGCTCTATTGACCCTCCTTTGACTCTTGCTTGATAACCCCCGTCTTTTCGCCGAAATAGTGGACGAAGCGCTGGATGTCAACGGCCATTTCCCTGTTTTGGGTGGCCTTGAAGTAGGTATCTGCCAATCCTCGCATCGTTTGGAAGAAGAAGCGGTCCATTTCGTTGACCTGCATGTCTTTGGTCCAGAGGTCTATCTTCATCGTGTCCAGGGTGTCGCGCTCGAAGAGGGAGAGCAGCATTCCCTTGCAGGCTACCGGCTGGCTGCCGGTCGGTCGGTCGTCGGCATCCCATTGCAGTTCGGTGGGGATGTTCTGCTCATCCAGGCCGACATTTATTCTCAGTTGTGAAGTCTTTTTCGCAGTATTCATGCTTAGGTTTTAAATTTTTAATCGCTGCCGCCTGGCCAGAGGAAAGGGCGTTCAGTGGGCTTCGGGCGCACAGAATGCAAGCCTGACGCAAAATGCCCCTCGATACGGTGTATCCTTCAGCAGAAGTCTGTCTTAAAAGACCCTGCAATTCATCCCGCCAGTGCCGATTGTTCCCCGGAAAGGGCGTTCGGCCGGCCAC
>JBEAYO010000199.1:0-6531 GCA_041159285.1 Bacteroidota bacterium
ACCTTTCATAAAAGCCCGGTCACCTGGTTTCGACCGCTATTGATTCTCGCAAGGGAGATTCGATTACAAAGATAAAACTATTAGCCCAAATAATAAACAAAATGTTTTTAAAGCAATAATAAATTTTTCCGGAGGCGTGGACATTCGAGATACATATCATCTACATCCTGGCATGCAGCTGCTGAAGGCGGCGATTGTGAGGGAGTACCGTTTCAAGCTGGCGATTTCCGGTGGTATGGCCTTGGTGGGAGCCCTTGCAGGCATTTTGTACTTCGGGAAATGGCCCTTTGCGTCAGGCACTGGTTTCGTTGCCGGCCTGTCGGGCTTTTTGTTGTCATATCTCGTCGTTTTCCGCCAGCGGCCCGCTGACCATCGCCTGCTGCACCTGTTGCGCGGCTCAGATGCCGGGCGAAGAGAGATTGTCTGGATTTATTCAGTTTGCACGCAAACCATGCCTTTCGGGCTGTATTTGTGGGAGCGGGGCACCATGTATTTTAAATTGCTGGATGGCAGTACCATAGTGTTATCGCTGCCGGCGGGCCAGTTGAAGATGGTGTCGAAGTTTCTCGGCCGCTTGCTGCCGCATGTGGCCATTGGCTATTCAAAGGAAAGAATGGAAGAATATGAGCGGGATCCCCGGCGCTTGTCCGGCGGAGCGCACGACGAGATTTGAGGTTGAGCTGAGCAAGGATATTCGGGGGGGCTGCCCCCGGCACGCTGCTTTATGCCGCTGAGCAGTTGTATCAAAGATGGCCAGGTCGCGTCACTTTTTCGGACCAGGTGCCTGTGAAAAGAAAAAGGGCCCGGGGTCTTTTTGAGATAGACGCCGCGAGCCCTTTTCGTTGAGTGGAAGGATTTGAAATCAACCCTTCCCTCCTGCCTTAGGTTTTGCAGGTGTTGTTGGTTTTTCGGCTGTCGGCTTTTTGGCGGCAGTTTTCTTCTGAGTCGTCGTGGCGGCCGATTTTGAACCTGCACCGGCGAGCAAAGCTGCCTCAGTCGCCCAGTTGGTCGGATTTCTGAACTGACTCATGCCGTTGGCCTTGAGCAGTGCCTTATACTGATCCACGGTAAGGGTGGCCATGTCAGCGAATGTCTGAACACCATTTGCCTTCAGCATGGCGGCCACCCGGTCGCCGACGCCAGGAACCTGTGTGAGGTCATCCCCCGCTGATTTTGCGGCCGGTTTGGGGGGAGTTTTTTTTGACGGTGCCGGTTTGGCAGTAGCTTGTCCCTTCTCAGGTTTTTCAACCGCGGCGGGTGCTGGAGCCTGGGAGGTGGTGGCAGCAGGGCTGGAGGGCTCGGCTGTGGTTTTGGCTGTGGTTTTGGCTGTGGTTTTCCCTGCGCCTGATTCTGCGAGGATGGCAGCTTCCTTTGCCCAGTCGGTCGGATTTCTGAACTGGCTCATGCCATGGGCCTTGAGCAGGGTCTTGTACTGTTCTACGCTCAGCGTTGCCATGTCGGCGAATGTCCGGATGCCATTTTTCCGCAACATGGCGGCCACCCGGTCTCCTACTCCCCGCACCTTCGTGAGGTCGTCGCCTGAGGCTGGCCTGGCAGAGAGCTTCGCCGGAGCTTTTGTTGCTGCTTCTTTTGCAGTGGCAGGTGCTTTGGTTTTTGCTTTTTCAGCGGCCGGTGCCTCGACAGCTGCTGCGGGTGTTGTCGCAGGAGAGGAGATATAGGCTATGGTTTCCTGCTGCGTCTCTGCTGCCGGCTCCACTTCCTCCATGATTCTCCGCAGTGTCTTGTAGGCCTTTTTAGCTTCTTTTTCAGCTTCCAATGCCTGCCGGTAGGTTTGTTTGGCAGATCTCAAGGCTGTTTTTGCGCGTTTTCTCACCCTTTTGGCATTCTCATAAGCCTGTCTTTTTTGATCCATTTCCTGTTGAACTGAAGACATTGTATTTTTCATGCTGGCTGATAATTTTATAAAAATTAAGATATAAATTTATGACATATTCAGTTGGTAATTGGGCTACACAGGGGCTGCCTATGCTGGCGGAGGCAGTGTCAAAAGGCCCTCTGGCGAGGTACCCTTTCCGGGAGTCAGCGGCACCGGTGGCTTTGGTGGCTGGGCTAAGCCCAAGCCAGTATGCCGGAGCCCGACTGAGTGGGGCTGCCGTTTTTTTTTGAGGCTGCCTCGTTATTTTATTTCGCTGCTGAAGCCGTCGAAATATTTTAGAAACATTCTCCTTCTAAAATTGATTTTACAGGAAGTTAATATGGAATTTGGATGGGTTTGGCATCAGGGGCAACTGGCACCGATATTCTGCTGCGTCAATAGCAATATCGGAGAACAGCCGGCGTCGGCATTTCAGAGCATCTGTTGATTTTCAGGACTTTGTGGTGGTTCAGGGAAAGTAATTGGGGCGTCGTGTGGTGCGCCGGAGTAGTAATGGTCGGTATTTGTTGGAGGATAAGGAAGCAAATATAATTGTTTTAGGCTTAAATAAAAAAATCTTTCTATAAAACCCTGACTATTTGACGTCTTGGCGGTATTTGGGGAAATCAAAAGATTCTCCGGCTCAGACTTTGACTTCGAAGTGCTGAATAATATTATCGCAGGCCTGGTTCAGCATGCCAAAGACTTCTTCGAAGCCGTCGTCATTCCAGTAGGGATCCGGCACGCTGATATTTCGGTCGGGGTGGACGTAATTCATGATGAGTTTCACTTTTTCCTCTTTTTCTTTCGTGTCTGCGAAGCGCAATATATCCCTGTAATTGCTGCTGTCCATTGCAAGGACCAGGTCAAAAACATCCAGGTCGGCGGGCTTGAGTTGCCTTGCGCGCTGGCGGGTGATGTCAATTCCGTATTTGCGGGCAGTGGCGATGGAGCGGCGGTCGGGCAGTTCGCCGACATGCCAGGCGCCGGTGCCTGCAGAATCCACCTTCCAGCTAAGCCTGTTTTTGCTTATCTTGTCGGCCATGATTCCCTCTGCCAGCGGCGAGCGGCAGATATTGCCCAGACAGACCATCAGGATTTTCATAGTCAATAGTTTTTTTATGCCGTGGAAAGAGGTCCACGGAACTTGTTTGAGGAATCAGGCCAATGCCTTGCAAGCCGATTTGTTGAGAGGCTCTGGAAACCGATTCCTTTACATCAAATATTACCTGATATTATTATGCAACCGTCGTACCACTATGATATCAAGACAGAAAGAAAATAACACCGGGCAGTGGATTTTTATTGTAAATCCAGTTGCGGGCAGCGGTAAAGCCCGAAAATCGTGGCCGTCGATTGAAAATACCCTTCGGCAGGCAGGCATTCCACTGGAGGTTGCTTTCACGCAAAGGAAACTTCACGCAAAGGAAATTGCCATGCACGCAATCCGCAAAGGCATCAGAAATATTGTCGCAGTGGGCGGAGACGGCACTGCTAATGAGGTGATAAACGGCATTTTTTCACAAACCGAGTGCCCGACCCGGGAAATTATTTTCACCGTGCTGCCCATTGGCACCGGCAATGACTGGATAAAAACGCACCGAATTCCCAAAGGGTTCAGGAAATGGCTGGCTTTTTTCGCCAGGCAAAATGCCAGGCTCCACGATGTCGGCTGGCTTACTTATATGCAGGGAGGCGGCGAGCACAAACGCTATTTCATCAATGTGGCGGGACTGTCATACGACGGATATGTGGCCCGCGAGTCCGATAAATACAAATCCTGGAGCTCCAATGCCTTGCTGTACCTGTTCCTGATATTCCGGTGTCTTTTCCAGTTCGTCATACCGAGGACGAAGCTTGTGGCCGACCAGCTGTCTTTCAGCGATTATTTTTACACTATAAATATCGGCGTATGCCGATATTCCGGAGGCGGGCTACAGTTGGTGCCACAGGCGAATCCGTTTGAGGGGAAACTGGCCCTGACGCTGATCCGGCGCGTCAGCAAGCTGGGCGTGGTGCTCGCCATGCCACTGTTTTATCTCGGCAAAATAGGGATACATCCTGCCACTTCGCTGCACCGGGTTTCAGAGGTCAAAATAACGCCTCTGGACGAACAACCCGTGCTGCTGGAGGCCGATGGCGAATTCCTGGGGGAAGCCCCTGTCGCTGTCGGAATACTGCCCCAAAGCTTGCAGGTGCTGGTTCCCTGAGCCCTTCCCAACAAGTTTATTGCAGGGCTTTCACCAGTCCCGTGTAGCGTTGCAGGGCCTGGTTGTTCTTCACGGCCATGGCGATGGCTTTTTTGGAGCCTGCCACCACCACCAGTTTCTTTCCGCGGGTGATGCCGGTGTACAGCAAGTTGCGGTAGAGCATGGTATAGTGGCTCATGACCAGCGGCAGGACGACGCAGGGGCATTCGCTGCCCTGGTATTTGTGAATGCTCACAGAGTAGGCCAGCGAGAGCTGGTCCAGGTCGGCGAAATCATACGCCACATCCCGCCCGTCGAAATTGACAATCAACTCCTGTTCCTGCCGGTCTATTTTCCGGATCCTGCCCACGTCGCCGTTGTAAACATCCTTGTCGTAGTTGTTGCGGACCTGCATGACCTTGTCGTCTTCATGGAAGGTGCGGCCCATCTTCAGCAGGGGTTCGTAGCTGGGGTTGAGCTTTTTCTGAAGGACCTCGTTGAGGTTGCGGTTGCCGATGACGCCGCGGTTCATGGGCGCCAGCACCTGGATGTCGTCGAAGGAGTCGAAGCCATAGGCCTTGGGCAGACGGGAGTCCACGAGGTTGATAATCAGGTCGGTGAGTTTGCCGGGGTCCTCTTCTTCCATGAAGAAGAAGTCGCCGTTTTTGTCGTTGGACAGGTCGGGGAAGATGCCCTGGTTGATGCGGTGGGCGTTGAGGATGATTTTGCTGGAGGCGGCCTGCCGGAAGATGTCGGTCAGGCGGGTCACGGGTATTTTGCCGCTTTTGATCAAATCCTCGAGCACGTTGCCGGCGCCGACGCTGGGCAGCTGGTCCACGTCGCCCACGAGGATGAGGCGTGTGCGGGAGGGGATGGCCTTGAGCAGGTTGAACATGAGCACGGTGTCGATCATGCTGGCCTCGTCGGCGATGAGCAGGTCGCAGTCGAGGGGATTGTCCTTGTTTCGGCGGAATCCGCCGATGGAGAAGTCGTACTCCAGGAGGCTGTGAATGGTGGCGGCCTTGAGTCCGGTGATTTCAGAGAGGCGTTTGGCAGCCCTGCCGGTGGGGGCTGCCAGGAGGATGGAGGAGGTCAGGTTCCGGGTGATCTGGAGAATGACCTTGGTAATAGTGCTTTTGCCGGTGCCGGGGCCGCCGGTGATGATGTGAACTTTTTCCGACAGGCTGGTGGCCACGGCCTTTTGCTGGTTGTCGGCCAGGCTGATGTTCAGGTTGCTGGAGGCCCAGGAGATGGCGGCCTCGGGATTGACGGTTCTGAGGGGGGAGTTTCCACTGGCCAGCCTGCGGAGTTCGGCGGCGATTCCCAGTTCGCAGACGTGGAAAAGCTTCAGCCAGATGCAGGCCACGGGGGCATTGTCGATGGGAAGGGGAGCGGTGACGACGCGTTCCTCGGCTTCCATGGCGGCCAGCCGTGCGGCCACCAGGTTGGCATCCACCTCCAGCAGTTGGTGGGCGGTTTCGAGGAATCTGTCGACCGGGAAGCAGGTGTGCCCGTCGTTGCTGAGCTCGTTGAGGGTATATTCGATGCCGGCGTCAATGCGCTGCTGGCTGTCCTTGGCGATGCCGAGTTTCTGGGCGGTGGCGTCGGCGGTTTTGAAGCCGATGCCCCAGATGTCGCGGGCGAGTTGGTAGGGGTTGTCGCGGATGGTGCGGATGCTGTCGTTGCCATAGGTTTTGAAGACCTTCTGGGCATAAGTGGGGCTGATGCCGTGGCCCATGAGGAAGGTCATGACTTCGCGGATGGCTTTTTGCTCGTTCCAGCCGTCTTTGATGCGGGCCAGCCGTTTGGGGCCGATGCCGTCGATTTCCATGAGCAGGTCCGGGGTTTGGTCGATGACGTCGAGGGTTATTTCGCCGTAGCGGGAGACGATTTGTCCGGCGAAGTGTTCGCCGATGCCTCTGATCATACCGCTGGAGAGGTATTTCTGGATGCCCTGGAGGGTGGCGGGCTGGGTGACTTCGTAGTCTTTGACGATGAACTGGAAGCCGAACTGCGGGTCGTTTTTCCAGAAGCCATGGCAGCGGAGCGTTTCGCCGATTTGCACGGAGCTGAGGGTTCCGACGATGGTGGTGAGATCGGTTTTGCCGCGTTCCTGGAGGCGGGCGACGGTCCAGCCGTTTTCCTGGTTGTGGAAGGTAATGCGTTCGATATGTCCGGTGATGGTATCCAAGTAGTTGATTTTCAGGTTACTGGATTGGAGTTTTGCCAGTGCGGGGTTAGCGTGACCGGCCTGGCTGGAAATATATTTATAAAGATGCGCGTTAAATTTAAAAATGCGAATGATTTTGTTTCGCTTATCTTTAAAAAATCGCCTTCCGTCTAAAATGGTTCATCCGGGGGGCTGGGTTCCGGTAAATTTGTGAATAGCTTCAAAGGAACAGGTTAGAGACTGCCCGCTTTAAAAAGAGCGCGGGGTGTGGCCCCGCGGGGGCTGTCTTAAAAGAC
>JBEAYO010000200.1:0-6522 GCA_041159285.1 Bacteroidota bacterium
GGGGTTGGGTTTTTTGGGGGGCCGGGGGCGGGCTCGGGGGCGCGCCCGTCCGCCCTTCCCAGGAGGCAAGCTGCATCCGGGGTGCCAAACAGTTACGAATAATTTTATAAATAGAAGTTGAATAAACCGCCACAAACATAAACAAAATGGCCAACGCCCGGACGATAAAACGCCGGGCATTGGCCATTTTTTAGCTCAAAAAAGTATTATTGACGCTGGGTGGCAAATCACGCATCTGTTTTAACGGCCTTTGAAAGTACGATTTTCAAACCGCTGCCGTCCTCATTCATCTGCGCTTCCAATACTGTTCCCTCAGCCGGGTTTTCACTCAACAGGAATTCAGCGAGGGGATCCTCGATGTATTTCTGGATGGCCCGGTTCAGCGGCCTGGCACCAAACTGCGGATCAAAGCCCTTCTCCGCCACGAAACTGCGGGCTTCATCGCTCAGGATGAGCTCATAGCCGAGGTTTGCCAGGCGTTTAAAGACATCTTTCAGCGTGATGTCTATAATGCGGAAAATCTCCTCCTTCTCCAGCGAGTTGAAGATGACGACATCGTCAATCCGGTTGAGGAACTCAGGAGCAAAGGTCTTCTTGAGTGCATCCCGGATCACACCCTTGGCGCGATCCTCGGCGGCATCCTGCCTCGCCTTGGTGGAGAAGCCCATGCCCATGCCAAAGTCCTTCAACTGACGCACACCGATGTTGGAAGTCATGATGATGAGCGTGTTCTTGAAATCCACCTTGCGGCCGAGACTGTCGGTGAGCTGCCCATCGTCCAGCACCTGGAGCAGGATATTGTAGACATCCGGGTGCGCTTTCTCAATTTCATCCAGCAGGACGACCGAATAGGGCTTCCTGCGGACCCGCTCCGTGAGTTGCCCACCCTCCTCATAGCCTACGTAGCCGGGAGGGGCTCCAATGAGGCGGCTCAGGGAGAACTTCTCCATGTACTCGCTCATGTCTATGCGGATCAGGGCATCGTCGGAGTCGAAGAGATAGCGTGCAAGCGCCTTTGCCAACTCCGTTTTTCCGACGCCGGTGGGGCCCAGGAAAATGAAGGAGCCAATGGGCTTCCTCGGGTCCTTCAATCCCACGCGGTTGCGTTGGATGGCCTTGACAATCTTGGCGACCGCCTCATCCTGCCCGATGATCATCTGCTTGATGTCATCAGTCATGTTGACCAACTTCTTGCTTTCACTCTGTGCGACGCGCTTCACCGGGATGCCGGTCATCATGGAGACCACCTCGGCGATATCCTCCTCATTGACGGGATAGCGCTTGGTCTTGCTCTCCTCCTCCCATTGCATCTTGGCGAAGTCCAGCTGGCGCAGCAGCTTGCTCTCCTCGTCGCGCAGGTCGGCGGCCCTTTCATATTGCTGGCTCTTGACGGCCTGGTTCTTCATTTCCTTGATCTGCTCGATCTTCTTCTCATATTCCTCGATGTGCTTGGGCACATGGATGTTCTTGAGGTGGACGCGAGCCCCCACTTCGTCCATGACATCGATGGCCTTGTCGGGCAGAAAGCGGTCGCTCATGTAGCGGTCGCTGAGGCGCACGCAGGCCTTGACGGCTTCATCGGAATAAAGGACGTTGTGAAATTCCTCGTATTTCTCCTTGATGTTTTCAAGGATGTGGATGGTGTCCTCAGCCGAAGGCGGATCCACCATGACGCGCTGGAAGCGGCGGTCGAGGGCACCGTCCTTTTCGATGTACTGGCGGTACTCGTCAAGGGTGGAGGCGCCGATGCACTGGAGTTCTCCCCTTGCCAGGGCCGGCTTGAAGATGTTGGAAGCATCCAGAGAGCCGGTGGCGCCGCCGGCGCCGACGATGGTGTGGATCTCATCAATGAAGAGGATGACGTCCCTGGACTTCTCCAGTTCATTCATGATGGCCTTGATGCGCTCCTCGAACTGTCCGCGGTATTTCGTACCGGCGACCAGGGCTGCCAGGTCCAGCATGACGATGCGCTTGTTGAAGAGCGTGCGGGGGACCTTCTTCTGGTGGATGCGCAGGGCGAGGCCCTCCACGATAGCCGTCTTTCCGACACCCGGTTCACCGATCAGGATCGGGTTGTTCTTCTTGCGACGGCTGAGGATTTGGGAGACCCTTTCGATTTCGTTTTCACGGCCGATGATGGGGTCGAGTTTGCCCTCTTCAGCCAGGCGCGTGACGTCACGGCCGAAGTTGTCCAGCACCGGGGTGCGGGACTTCTGCTGTCCTTTGCGCTGCTGCTGCTGATAGCGGGCGCTTTCGTCGTCCTCGAAGGACTCCTCATCGGAGGGGGCTTGAGCGAAGGGTTCCACGCCGGCGCTCATTTCCTGGTCCTGGCGCACGTATTCCAGTTCGGCGCGGAAGATTTCGTAATCCACGTCGAATTGCTGGAGGATTTTGCTGGCCGGGTTGTCCTTGTGCTTCAGGATGGAGAGCAGCAGGTGTTCCGGTGCGATTTCCTCGCTTTTAAGTGCTTTGGCTTCGAGGAAAGTCACTTTGAGCACCTTTTCCGCCTGTTTGTTCAGGGGCAGGTTGCCGACATGAATGGAGGAATTGGAGGATTGACGCCGGGTATTGTTTTCTTCGATCACCTGCAGCAATTCCGCCTGGTCCACGTCCAGGGATTCCAGGACCTTGATGGCCAGGTTGTTGGTCTCTTTCATCAGGCCAAGCAAGAGGTGTTCCGTGCCAATGTAGTCCTGGCCCAGTCGCAGCGCCTCATCACGGCTGACGGAGATTATCTTTTTTACTTTAGGTGAAAATTTTTTGTCGTTCATCATTGGGAGATAACGTATTGCTTTTTTGAAGCACCCATGGCATTTTCAAATGGTTCTTATGATCAGTAAGTTTAGCTGCGCCAAATCCTTAGTTTGAAACATCATTCATAAAAATTTGACAGCTAGCCATTTGTAAATAAAACTCTCCGATTGACTGAAAATCTGCCCGGAGTGCTTTGAATTAGATTACGGGATTTAAAGCAAGTTTAAGATAAATTGAACAAGTTTCAAATACGGCGATGAAAAATTCGGGTTAAAATTTGTTTTTGGCGACGCCCGATCTCGCCTGTTTTAGGTTGTCGTTTGAAATCAATCGTTGTTCCTAATAATACGTAACAAAGCAAATAATGTTTTTGTCCCCGCCAAGGGCATTTTTTCTGATTTTTTTTTATTTTATACAAAAAGGAACGGGCCTCGACGCTCAAAACTATCTATATAAAGGCTCACAAAGGGCTTATTGTTCAATTTTTGGGGCTGCTATCTGAAAATTATCGTGCCTTTGGAGGTGGGATTTCTCGCTGGGTATCCAAGGCGGACGAATTATCGATGTTTTCTTGGGCGGGCTTTGGCTTTGCGATGCCTGTCAGTGCAGATTGCCCCCCTGGAAAGGCGTGTCTGCCTTGCAGATGTGGCAATGCGTTTCGCCGGTGTCACTTGGCTCTCGGAATGTGCGTTCGGCGGGCCTGCGGCCAGACGGATGGACTAAAATCCCCCTTGAGACTGTCTCAAAAGACCCGGTCATGCGTTCTTCTGATGCCGCTTAGCTCCCGGGAAGGGCAAACGGCGGGGCTGCGCCCCGCGCCCTTCTCAAAAGAGGCTGTCTCAACGAAGGGTCTTTTGAGGCATCCTTGTCCCGGGAGTTGAGCGGCACCAGTGAAACGAATCTCAAAAGTGCGGAGGATCCTTTTGAGACAGCCTCGGGCAACTTTCACAAAATACAACTCGCGCCCTTTGTAAAGTCACGGCTATCAACGGATTTTGTTTTGGCCTTAGATTAAATTATAATAATTCCATTTGTTGTTTTAACTTAGCGCCGCTGAAGGTTTGTCACGCACGCTGGCAGAATAAAGATTCAAATGCCTCGCAACACAAAATAAATCTTATGAAATACGCCATCGAGAAGAAAGAAAAATACGCAGTGTTCACCCTGCAGGAAGAAAACCTCAACTCAGTCGTTGCGCCCAATCTCAAATCCGAGTTAGTGATACTCTCCAATGAAGGGATTCCCAACCTCATCCTCGACCTCTCCCAGGTCAAATACGTGGACTCCTCAGGGCTGAGCGCCATCCTGACGGCCAACCGCTTGTGGAAGAACATCGGAACCTTCGTGCTGACAGGCATCATCCACGACAACGTCAGAAAACTCATCGAGATTTCCCGACTCGACTCCGTGTTGAACATCATCCCCACCGTCAGCGAATCCACCGACTTCATCTTCATGGAAGAAATTGAGCGCAGTCTGAAATCAGACGAATGAAATTCGCCCTGACAGTGCTGGGCATCAGCGCAGCAGCCCCTGCCTTTGACCGCCACCCCTCCGCCCATGTGCTGCAGGTGGACAACAGGTATTTCCTCATAGACTGCGGGGAAGGAACCCAGATGCGTCTGGCACAATGTAACATTCCTGCCCATAAAATCAACCACATTTTCATCAGCCACCTGCACGGCGACCACATCTTCGGATTGCCGGGCCTGCTCTTCTCCTACGCGCTGGCAGGAAGGACCGCTCCACTGCACCTCTATTCCCCCGAAGGACTCGAAGCCATGATGAGGGCGCTGTTGAACCCGGGAGGCGACCTCGGCTACCCGCTTTGCTTTCACTGCCTGGATGAAAAGGCCGGGACACTCATCCTGGAGGACAACCTCCTCACCGTCAGCACGGTCCCCTTGCACCATCGCATCCCCACGCTGGGATTTGTGTTCCGGGAAAAGCCCAGGCCTCGAAATGTGAAGCCGGAAGCCATCGAGACCTACGGGCTGGACATCCCGCAGATCAAGGCGGCCAAGGCTGGTGAAGACATCGCCTTGGAGGAGGGCCGCATACTGCCGAACGAGTGGCTGACACTGGCGCCGCCACCGCCCCGCTCATTCGCCTACATCTCCGACACCGCCTACCACGAAGCCATCGTGCCCCACATCCGGAATGCGAGCCTGTTGTATCACGAGACCACCTTTTGCGAGGACATGGCAGCACAGGCGGCACTGACCCTTCATTCCACTGCCCGGCAAGCGGCGCTGATTGCCCGCATGGCAGGCGTAGGAATGCTAATCACCGGACACTACTCTTCAAGGTACCGGGAACACAGCCCCTTTGTGCAGGAGGCGCAGGAGGTATTTGAGAACACGGTGGCGGGGGAAGAGGGGAAGATCTATGAGGTACTGGCAGGAGAAGGTTGAAGGCATTTCTTCCTGCCGGCGATCGGGCAGGACTATCAATTCCAGATGTAAATTTTATTTTCCCGGTAGTTGACAGACATGGTCTGGTCCTGGAAAAACGGGAAGCCCAGGAGTCCGTCGAAGGAGGCGTCAAATTTTTCACGCAGCACGCTTAAGTCGGTAAAGACGAAGCGCATAGGGGGCAGCTCCCGCTTTTTCACGCTGGAGCCATAGAGGGTGGCAGCGTGGAGGCTCACCGGCTGATTATCCAGCCCGGTGACTTCTTCAGTGGACAGCTCGGAGAGGAGTGTTTCGTCCATTTTTTCCAGGAGGTTGGCATCCAGCACATTTACGCCGGCACCGGAGTCGAGGCCCAGCAGGAGCCTGCGCTCCCCTACCCTTACCTTGATGACGGGGATGTGGCCGCAGCGGTAGAAGGGGATTGCCGTTGCGTTGTTTTTATTTTGCTGTAAGCCCGGGTCGGCGGATGGAAAGACCTTGACCGTCTTATTGGGAAAATCGAACAGGATTTCGTGTTGCTGCAGCACGTCGTAGCCGATGAGGCCCATGAGTGGGCGGCCGCAGGCTTTTTCGAGGTGGCTGATGTCAAGGGTGTACGCTTGGAAGTTTTCCTGCCGAATGATGCCCCATTCGAATTCCAGGATGTCGCAGGTGCCGACCTTGAGATCTCCGCCCATGCCGGTGGCGTTGTTGTGTGCTTCCCCGGCTTGCTGCCGGGTATTTAGCACGATGCCGGGGGCTCCGGTGTCGAGGATGAAATTGCCGCTTTGGTTGTTAATGCTGGCGCTGACGATGATCATGCCGGCGGAGAGGTCGAAGTTGGCGGTGGAAAAGGTGGCGACAGGGGATGCTGCTTTGACCGGGGCCGGGGCAGCGACATGCAGGAAGGCTACGTTGTTCTGTGCAGACAACGTGCCGGCGAAGGATAGTATGAGGAGCATGATGTATTTCATGGCAGCCTGTTGTTCCTGATGATGCTGTTGGCGACGGTGGTGATTTTGGTTTTATGTGATTTGCGAGGACCAAATTAGGGTAAAGGTGGGAGAAAGTCAATTGATTTTTTACAAAAGGTTAAAATTTAATTTACATTAAGTTAACATTGAGGTTTTCAATAAGGTCTTAAAAATAATTCAAAACATTGATTTACAGATTTTTGATGAAATTTTTGCAATGTTATTTAAATGTTAACAATATAGGCAGGAATTGATATTGAACTGGGGAAAGCCTGGAGACAGGTTTTGCTGGCCTGCTCCTTGAAGGGGCGGGAGCTGTCTAAAAAAGACCCGGCGCGCTTTTGAAATCTGTTTTGCCGGTGCCGGTTGTCCTCCGCAAAGGGCGTTCGGCGGGCCACAGG
>JBEAYO010000201.1:0-6485 GCA_041159285.1 Bacteroidota bacterium
CAAGCGGCATCGGCAAGGGTGGCTGAACAGTTACCATTTCCAGATTGCAAAGTAAGGTTTTTGGGCTGGGCAATTCACCTTGTACAGTTGCGCGGCAATGAAAACAGGCGTACTTTTGTGTTTTAATCTTGTTCGAATCTATACTTAATCTTTCTATATCACCTGCTTTTTTATTTAAAGGCGGTGGTATTCTTTGGGACTGACCGAGGCCGGTTCGGCGGGCAAACAGTTCCCTTCTGCTCTTGATTCCTTGTAATTTTTTCCGTTTGTGCTGCTCAAAGCAGTGCCCAATTGCCACTGGGAAAGCATTTGAACCCACTCAAAACTACAGGGTACTTGGTCGGCGCCGTCTGCCCTCCGGAAAGGGTGGTCGGAAGGAGGCCACCGGTACCGATGGCTGTAGAGGCTGAGTAGCGCCGAAGCCCGGCGAAACAAATTTCAAAAGCGCGCCGGGTCTTTTGACACAGGCTCCTTTCCGGAGGCAAATAGCGCCGGTGAGATGGGCCGTCGGTCGTCTTTTTAAACGCGATGCTGATTTTACGTCTTCAAAAGACTTGTTTCGGCGGGGTCATCGAAGGGGCAAAAAGGCTCTTTTCTTCCCACTTTGTGCCTTTTTCAGGTCAAATAGCTGGGCTATTCTCCCTAAAAAAGCCTTCAAGTGGAAAGAAAATAGCACTTTTTTCCCACTTCGCTGACCCGCCGAAACAAGTCTAATATTCTACAGGACTTTCAAATGACTGATGAAACAATAGGTACTGCCGTACAAAAAGGACTTGATTTCCTGAGTGAAAGACAACTCAGCACCGGGGGGTTCTCTACCCTCACCGCTCAGGCTATCCATGGTGCCAACGAGGAAATGCAGGTGTTTGACCATGGAGACAAAAAGGGAATAGTGGAAGTGGACCTCCATTCCGTGTTCCCCGCCATCCTGATCGGACTGGCCCTCCTGCCAGCCGCCGGCGTTGGCAACACCGATGCCCTCCTGCGAAAAATCGCCAGGCTCCTCGTGGACAATGGAAACAGGTTTGGCATCTGGCAGCACTTCACCAAAGAACATCCCTTGCATGCGGTTACCCCCTGCGACGAGGACCTCAGCGCCATGGCCAGCGCCTTCTTACGGCAAATGGGCGTCCCCATACCCGACAACCACCAGGCCCTGCTCGCCAATAAAAGGCCGGACGGCCTCATCTACACCTGGTTCACCTTCAGAAAAGACCTGAACTTCAACCCCGCCTACTGGTACTGCTGCCTGCGGGAAATCAAAAACCCCGTCAAATCTCACTTTTTCTGGAAATACCTGGAATGCGAGCGCGACGACATCGACGCCGTGGTCAACGCCAACGTGCTGTCCTATGTCGGCCTGAACGAAAAAACTGCCCCCATCGTCCGCTGGATGAACGAAGTCATCGCCGGCGGGACAGAGCACTGCTGCGATAAATGGTATCTCAAGAAATCCACGGTGTATTATTTCTTTTCCCGGAATTACTACCTGGGAATCGGAGGCCTGGAACCCATGCGCCGAACCATCCGGGAAAGGGTGCTCGCCTCCTTCCTCGACAACGGGAGCGTGGAGAACCGTCCCCTCGACACGGCATTGATGATCACTACCCTGCTCAACCTGAATTACAGGGAGGACATACCCGCCGCAGCCATCGCTTTCCTGCTCGGGCAGCAAAAGCAGCAGGGGAACTGGGCGAGAAGGCTCCTTTACTACGGTGGCCCCAAAAGGGTCATGGGCTGGGGCAGCGAAGAACTGACAACGGCCTATTGCGTGGAGGCGCTGTTTCGCTATAGTGCCGTTCCAGGTAAAAATGAATTGAGACCTGAAAATACAGCCATCCAATATGATACTGAGCAAGTTGATTGAGAGGGGAGGGGGCCTGTTGTCTCCCAAAAAGCCTAGCACGCTGTTCCTGTATGGCGGCTGCCTCCACCACTGGCCCGGGATGGGCCGCACCCTGTATGAAAAGGAAAAAGTCTTCAGGGAATCCGTTGGTGAGACAGGCCAGCTAATCCGGAACGCAGGCTTGCCGGGCATCCTTCCTCATTTCGAGGGAACCGCGGCACCGGACTTCCTCAGCGATGGCAGCAGGGACTACACCGTCACGGTGGCTGTCCAGATGGCCTTCACCGACCTTTGGAGGTCGAGAGGAGTGTACCCGGCGGCAGCCTTGGGTCAAAGCCTGGGGGAGGCGGCGGCCCTGTATGCGGCTGGTGGCCTCGGCAAGGCCGAGGTGGTGCGCATAGCAGGGGCCATGGCATTGTCGCGGCTTCCCAGTGAATATGTCTTGCTGCATGTGCAGGCTGACATGCGCCACAGCGTTTTTCGCAATAGCCCTGTCTTTCTGTTCCCCACTTACGAGGCCGGCAATGGGGAGTCCATCGCTGTGTGCCACCAGTCGAAGCTGACAGAGGCAGGTAACTATCTGGACCAGTCGGGCATCAGCTGGCACCAGTTCGCCGATGCGCATTTCAGTCCCATCCACACGCCGCTTCTCCTGGAAAAACTGCCGTTTTTCCAATCCATGCTACAGGGCGTCACACCGCAGCCACTGGGCTGCGATTACTACTCCTGTGCCCTGGCCCGGAAATTACCACAGTACAGTCTGGTGCCTTTCGATTTCTTTGAAAAATTGCTGGTCACGCCGGTCCAGATGCACGACACCGTGAAAGAGGCCTTGAAGGGCAGCTTCCAGGTTGCCCTAAACATCAGCAGCCACTCTTTTATTGGGAGTTCTGTTCAAAAGGCCGCTGGTGACGCTGCTGTCAAGGTCAAGGTACTGCACTCGCTGGAAGAAGGGCAGCCAGAGAAGGCGCAATTCCAGCGCGCTTTCCGGGAGTGGAAAAAGTCCAGCCAATTTAATTTTGCCAAGCCGGGGCCATCAGGCCCGAGCCCGGGAGACAGTAGTTTCCAGGCTTTCATCGGGCAATTTGGAAGCAGGGAGGCCATGGATCCTTCCGAATGGCTGGCAATCCTGTCCTATATGCGCGCTCACGGCAGCATCCACTTCATCCCCAGGCTTTCCAGCTGGCTGGTGCTGGATTTTGAAACAGCGGAAGCAGTGTTTCCGGACACTGAATTATTTTCAAATCAGCCCTACCACGATTTTGACTCATCCCTGCTCGGGACCAATCCTCCGGGTCACACGGAGGTCCGAGGCATGTTGCAGCCGCTTTATGCTCCGAAATCCATCAAGTATTTGGATGATTTCATCCCGCAGGCCATAGACCGGCTGTTTGAGTCTGTTTCCCAACTGCCGGAATTTGACCTTGTAAAACAGGTCTGCAGGCCTCTGACCATGCAAATGAATGGCATGATGCTTGGCGTCCCCGAAGAGGATTTTTATCGTATCCCCAGTGATTTGCACACTCCACAGGCGGAACGCGGCAAAGCGCTTCAATTCTTCCAGGAGTTTATAGCCAGGCATGACGACTACCGGGAGTACAGCGGCATGGCAAGGGTCTTGCTGGAACTGGCATCGAATGAAAAGATGTCTTTCCAGCAAGTCGCTGCCTTGATGAAGCTGCTTTGGAATGCTGGCAGCGTCATCACTTACGTGCTCATGTGCAAACTGGCCCAAGTGCTGATGACGCGGCGGGATTTAAAAAATCAACTGGTTGATGACCCAGCGCTGATTCTCAGATTCGTGGAGGAATGCCTGCGTTTGTATCCGCCGGCACCTTTTTCCCCCCGCTTGGCAAAAAGGGATATCATCTTGAAGGACAAATCCATTCCGGCCGGCAGCATTGTGATTGTGAGCAGCATGTCAGCCAACCGGGACCCGAGCGTCTTCCCGAACCCCGATGCCATCCTGCTCGACAGGCCCGCGCGGCGCCACTTTGCCTTCGGAATGGGGGCTCACCATTGTCTGGGCAGCAACATCAGCAGGATCCTTGCGAGTCATTTTGTGAAAGCATTCCTATCCAGGGTTGACAGGCTGGAATCCAGCCCTTTGTCTCCCCCCCAGTTCATCTGCACACTGGAGTTCACCGATGCGCTCAGCATGCCGGTTTGCTGGAAAAAAGAGCCTTAAAACGAACATTGTCATGAACCTGATTTCAAAACTAAGTGGTTGGTTGAAAAGCACCCGTCAAACTGATGCCGAGGTACTCTTTGTTTTTGGCGCAAATGACAACTTCGCAGCGAAAACAGCCACTGCGTACTATCAGTCAGAGCCTGCCTTCCGGGAGTCCATTGTGCTGACGGATCTGCTGATAAAGGCACAGGGGCACGGAAGCATACTGCCTTTTTTTGAAGCAAATGCGGACATCGCATCTGTCAGTGTTCCCTTTGCCGGCATGGCCACTCAGTTGGCCCTTTGGGACCTCTGCCGCTCGAAAGGGACAGGTCCTGCCGCCGTGCTGGGAATCGGCCTGGGGGAGATACCTGCCATCTGCGCGGCCGGCGCCATCTCCCGGGAATCCGCCGTGCGCCTTTTTTCAGGATTTTTACAAGCAGCCCGGCAATCAGCGGCCCAGGCCTTCCTTTTCCTTCCGAAACTGAAGGTGTCCTCCCTTCTCGCCGACCTGCCCTGCAAGGTGTATCTTGCCGCCGACCTGGGGCCGCAGGGACTTGTGGTGCTTTGCAGCGAAGAAGATGTTGAAAAACTGGGCAATTATTTCAGGCATAAAAAAATAGACTGGCAGCGATGCCGGCAGGAGGGGGGGCTGCCATATCACACGCCCCTGCTCGGCAGTCGGCGCGCGTACCTTTGGGAGGCCATGGAAGGCGTGGTGCCGGCACCTGTCACCTGCGATTACTACTCCTGTGCATTAGGTCAAAAGGTGCCCAGCCAGTCCCTGCTGCCCCATTTCCTGGCCGAGGACCTGCTTGGCGCTCCCATCAACTTGAATAAAGCAATGGCCGAGGTCGTTGCAAGGACCTGGAAGGCAGTCGTTCACTGTTATGCCGGCATTCCGATGGCAGGTGCGCCGAAGGATGAAGTCATTGAAGCATTGAAGCAATCTGCCGGGCCACACCTGTTTCTGGAAGAGCAGCCAGCGGGAAAACTGCCGGAAGAAGCCTTGCAGCGATTGAAGGGAGGGCAGCAGGCAAAGCCGGTGAAGCCGCCCGAGGACCGATACCAGCAGTTTCTGAATCACTTTGACATACTGGTGCCTGCCGCTGCCGGTTCCCTTCAGGCGGCATATCCCTTTCTGCGCCAGTTCGGGGACATACACTACTTGCCAAAGAGCAACACCTGGCTGGTGCTGAGCTATGAGCTGGTCAACCAGGTGATGCAGGACCACCAGACATTTTCCAACAGGATGTACAGCGAAAGGGAACCCTGCCTGATTGGTGCGGACCCGCCGGACCATACCAGCATTCGTTCGCTGGTGCAGCCCCATTTCGCACCCAAGGGTATCCAGAAGGCAGCCGATGAAGCGGATGCGGAGGTCGCTCGCTGCCTGGAAAAGCTATCGCAGCAATCCGGATTTGATGTGGTTTGCGATTTTTCAGTGCCCATTGTCCAGGCAGCCGTAGGGCGTTTTCTGGGGCTGGACGAGGCGTCTTTCCAGGCCTTAAAGGCCGTGATGCCCAGGGATATTTATGAAAATGACATCATGGCAATTGCCAATGAATATTTCATGTGGCACATGAACAACCCGGATGCCACTTCAAACCAGGGCGGCATGAAACACTACCTGCTGCGCGCCGTGGAAGCGGGCAGCATCGACATGAAGGTGGCCATCAGTTTGATGACCTTGTTCTGGGACGCCGGCATCATCACCTCATCCTTGCACCTGACCAACCTGGTTTATGAGTTGCTCACCCGGCCGGACATCGCGGGCAAGTTGCGGGAGGATCCCGAATTGGTCTCGGATTTCATAGGGGAATGTCTTCGCTTGAATCCGCCCGGCGTCCAGGTGATGCGGGTAAGCAAGAAAGATACCGTCCTGGGTGGCATGTCCATCCCCGCTGGCAGCATGGTGGCAATCGGGATGCAGTCGGCCAACCGGGATCCTGCCGTCTTCAGTCGGGCCGATGAGATGGTGTTCAACCGGCCGACCCGACGCGATTTTGTCTTCGGCGGAGGGATACACTTCTGCCCGGGGCACCACCTGGCCAAGCGGGAAGCGGAGGCTGTTGTCAATGGCGTACTGCCCTTGCTGGACCAGCTCGAGCTGGATCCTGTCCGGCCATTGCGGCGACTGTATAAGCTGGGATTTTCCGGCATGGCATCATTGCCGCTGCGCTGGAAAAAGTAATAGATTTGTTTCGGCGGGTCAGCGAAGTGGGAAGAAAAGAGCCTTTTTGCCCCTTCGATGACCCCGCCGAAACAAGTCTAATATACTTGGGGTAACTGTTCAGCTACCCTTGCAAATGCTGCTTGTTTTCCGCAAAGGGCGGTCGGCGGCGCGCCTGAGCACGCCGCCCCGCGCCCTTCTCTAAGAGGGGCACTGCGCCCCATGGATTTTTTACACAATTCCGGGAGGAGATTTTTTAGTGGGGTTGTGTAAAAAGCCCTTGCGGCTGGTTCCTC
>JBEAYO010000202.1:0-6481 GCA_041159285.1 Bacteroidota bacterium
CGTGGTGAGTGCCGGCACACCGGTTTTATTCAAAGAAAAACCAGTGGCCTCGATAGCAACGCCTGATCCCATTACCTGCGCGAACACCACATCCAGCCTGGATGCACAGTCTTCTGTTTCCGGCTCAGGATTCTTGTGGTCCTCCTCGCCGGGCGGGAATTTCCTCACCGGACTCACCGTTCAAAATGCAGTGGTTTCCACTGCGGCCACCTATACCCTGCTTGTGACGGCTGCCAATCAGTGCAAAGACACTGCACAGGTGCAGGTGGTGGACATTCGGCCAGACATCGAGGTGGCGCTGGCTGCCAGCCCTGGCGAGTTGCTGGACTGTACCATTTCATCCATCGTCATTTCCGGTACGGTCAATGGCCCTACCGGACTGAGCCTGGTCTGGCAGTTGAATGGCAGCGCGGTAGGCAACGGCAGCTCCCTGCTGGTAAATTCGCCCGGCACCTACATCTTGATTGCCACCGACCTCGCCTCCCAGTGCACTGCCTCTGCACAAATCGACATCAATGACGACAGTGACTTTCCACCGCTGTTCACCGACCCGGTGCCAGTGCTGAATTGCAAAGACACGCTGGCGACGCTCTCGGGTGGTTCTTCAATCGCTGGGGTTGTATTCCAGTGGGCCGTAATCAGCGGTACAGATACCCTCGTCATAGCCAACGGTGCCACCACCACTGTAAATGCCCCCGGCACCTACTACCTGATAGGCTTTGCGCCCAATGGCTGCCAGAATGAAGCTGCCGTGCAGGTCAGTGGCAATTTCACCCTGCCGACTGCCAATGCAGGAGCCGACCAGGTACTGGACTGCGTTCAGACACCGGTTCAGCTGACCGGAAGTGGCAGTCCGGGAGCCACTTACTTCTGGACCTCCAGCGATCCCGGCATCCTTATTCCAAATCCCTTTGCCGCCTCCATCTCCGTCAACCAGGAAGGCATCTACACCCTGGTGGTGACCAGCGCCGTTTCCTTCTGCACGGCTTCCGATCAGGTGGAAGTGCTTCAATATGAAAATGTTCCGCAGGGAGAAATCATCACCACGCCGCCCACCTGTCATGGAGACCGGGACGGCGCCATCGTCATCGAAACAGATCCCGCCTTCGGGCCCTACGATTTCCGTCTGAACGGCCTTTCCAATTCAAACAACGGAGTATTTCAGCCGCTGCCATCCGGCACCTATGACATCCAGGTCACCGACAACAAAGGTTGCGTATGGACAACGCAGGTGTTTCTGGAAGAACCCGATCAGTTGACCGTAGAACTCGGGGCTGATTTACTCATCGAGCTCGGGCAGTCTGCCATCCTGCAGGCGCTGATTAACATCCCCCTGAGCCAACTGGACACCATTCTTTGGACGCCGGCTGATTTACTGCCCTGTGAAACCATGCCCTGCGACGTGCAGGAACTCTTCCCGCTGGAGCAGACCCGCATCAGTGCCACTGTCATAGATACCAATGGCTGCAGCGCCAGCGATAACGTGGCCCTTTACGTCAAAAAGGAGCGCGAGGTCTTCATTCCCAATGCATTTTCACCCAATGGGGACGGGACGAACGACATCTTCATGATCTTTGCAGGACGGGACGTCGTCAAGGTCAAATCCTTCCTCGTCTTCAGCCGCTGGGGTGAAGTTGTTTTTGAATACCGGGATTTCCTCCCGAATGATCCGGCCTTTGGCTGGGACGGCAACTTCAGGGGCTCTTTTCTGAATCCAGGAGTTTTCACCTGGCATGCGCTGGTGGAGTTCATTGACGGCGAGGAAGTGCTTTTCAAGGGAGATGTCACCCTCATGCGCTAAGAGTCTGAACAGATTCAGCCAGAAAGTGTTAATGTAACAGGCTCGGACAACCGACCTGGTGAAGGCAGAACCAATGTCCAACCAGCATTAAACATCTAAGCGCCAATGACCGCAAGCAATCCAACGGAAAACGGGAATAAGTCCTTTCAGTTCAAGCAATTCATCATCGAGCAGGACCGCTGCACCATGAAAGTGGGCACCGACGGCGTCCTGCTGGGTGCCTGGGCGCCGGTGCCGGCCACCGGAAACGTCCTTGACATAGGAACCGGCACGGGTGTCATTGCCATCATGTTGGCCCAACGCAGCAGCGAGGCGACCATTCACGCCGTTGAAATAGACTCGGATGCCTATGAGCAGGCCTGTGGCAATTTCCTTCAGTCTCGCTGGAAGCACCGATTACAGGCCTTTCATGTTTCCGTCCAGGATTTCGCCAAAAACAATCCACCGGTTTACGACCTCATCGTGAGCAATCCACCTTTCTTCAGCGGAGGAACGCTTTCAGGAAGCCAGGACAAGACCTCAGTTCGCCACACGGTGAAGCTTCCGCACGGCGACCTCTTGTCTGCCGCCAGGACCCTTCTGGCAGAGGGTGGGAGATTTTGCGTCATACTGCCAAAGATGGAAGGCCTTCGCTTCCGCGAAATTGCCAGCAGCTACAATCTCTACTGCACAAAGGTCACGGAGATTATCTCAAGGCCTGGCAGGCTGGTGGAGCGGATGCTGCTGATGTTTGAAAAGAGAGTTAGGCCGTTGGAAAAGGACCAGCTCGTCATTCACGGCGGGGAAGAAGCTGAAGAGTGGTCAGAAGACTACAGAAGGCTCACTGGAGAATTTTACCTGAAGTTTTGATTTTCCGGCTTGATGTTTCAATTGAAGGCCAGGCTTGATGTAGTTTGAGGCCAGGTCGTTCAATTGCCATCTTTCCATACTGCTGAAAAGTCCCTGTTCATATCTGGGAAGTACTGCTATTTGGCATTGCAGGGTTTGCCCTCAGGCCTTGCAATTACTGCGGTTCAAGTCAGCGTAGACCGCACCGGCTCTTGCTGTCCGCTTGCAGGTATCCGATCCTGTGCGAGGAAATCAGGCTAGGATCATGTATTTTGAAACCGCCTTAAAAAAATCCGGGATTTTTTTTGGTAGTGCTCGACAGGCCCTTGGCCTGCCGAGCGCATTTTTCCGGCAGTGAGCTGCTCTTGCCTGAGTTTTCAGGTACAGCCCACATCCAGAGGCTCACAGCATTTTCCAACTATCGATTTGGTGGCTCTCAAGATAAGTGCGGTGAGAAAAAGTCAATACTGCAGCCTTCTTTTATTTGATTTTTTTAGTTGAGTGTTGCAGACTTTATGCCTGTTTCTTCGATGATTTTCATAGCGAGCTCGATGATGCGGGTGTCTTCGATGTGTACGATACCGCCGTCCGGTCCTGGTTGCACCTGGATGCCAGCAATGGCGCCATCATCGTATTTATTGGCGCCGAAATAATTGCGAACCGTCTGCTCTTCGAGATGCAGCTCTTTGGCAATGCGGGCCACGCCGCCGGTTGGCAGGCTGTGCTTGATGTCTCTGAGTTCTTTAAACGTAATGTACATAACACTTGAATTTTAGCGTCCAACCGGTCAACTGTCGGCGGTGGGCAGCACTGTGAAAACCGCATTGACAGGAATCCTTCCGACAGCGCGACTAGCCAATTTTTCTGCCTCCAACTGATACCTGACTGGTTATCTTTTGTGATTCAATATCAACAAGGTTAGGTTTCATTTTCTACGGGAAAGATAACTTAATTTTTTAATTAAAGCAAGTAAAAATTCTTTTTGTAACTGTTTAGCCGCCCTGGCAGATACTGCTTGCCGCCCTGCCAGGGCGCGGGGCTGCACCCCGCGCCCTGGCAGGAGAAGGCATCTCCCTATCTCAATCGTGTTCAGCGCAACATTACGCGAATGAAAATCTAATGCCTACCTTTGCAGCATCCAAGAATCACCAAGCCAGCATAATTACCCTCATGCATGCGATCAAAACTTTCTAAACTAAAGGGCACCAAAGATTATCTGCTGAACCACCCGATATTAAAGCAGCTGATTGGCTGGACCAAGACACATTCGTTCCCCGGATTTTTTGGCGTGCCCTTGTTCGACGTGGCAGTCTTCCTCTGGCATGAAACCCAACGCGTCACCATCATTTCAAGAGCCAACGCCATGGCCTTCAGCTTTTTCCTGGCGCTCTTCCCGGCCATCATCTTCCTGTTCACGGTGGCCACCCTCTTCCCCATCTACGAAACCTTCGAACACGAAATAAACAGCTACATCAACTACATCATGCCCTCCAGCGCAGGCCTGGAACTCCAACAGGCCATCAGGGAATTGGTAAAACCCAATTCCAGCCTGCTCTCCATCGGCTTTGCCCTGGCACTTTACTTCGCCTCCAACGGCATGCTCACCATGATGGAGGGCTTCGAAAAAACACACCTGCGCGTCTTCAAAAAAAGAACGGGACTGCAAAAGCGCCTGATCGCACTGGCGCTCACCCTGCAGCTGGGCTTCCTCCTGGCCGCCTCCGTCCTGCTGGTCGTCCTGGGTGACATCATCATCACCTGGCTGGTGCGCGTCTTCCACCTCACCCATGGCACGCAGAACATCTTCCAACTATTCCGCTGGCTGGTCATCGTGCTGGTCTTCTACTTCGGCATCGCCCTCATATACCGCTACGGCGCAGCCCTGCACAGAAGGTTCAAGTGGATCACACCAGGAGCCAGCATGGCTACGGTGCTTTCCATCGCCTCCTCCCTCGCCTTTTCCTTCTACGTGGAAGCCTTCGATACCTACAATAAAGTCTATGGCTCCATCGGCGCCATCATCGTGCTCATGCTCTGGATTCAAATCAACTGCTTCATCCTGCAGGCCGGCTTCGAACTCAATGCCAGCATAGCCGTCCACCGCGATTTGAAGGAGGAGTTGACCGAGAAAGAATCAGAAGGATGACAACCCATTAAAACAATATGCCGCGCAAGGTGTTTCCACCAAAATGCACGCTTAAAGATCTTCAGCGATATGAATAACATCAAAACTCTCGGAGCACTGAAAGCCTCCGGCTACCAACCCCGATCCATCAAGGAGGAACTCCGCCAAAATCTCATTAAGAAACTCCGCAGCAAGGAAACTGTCTTCGAAGGCATCCTGGGCTTCGACGACACGGTGCTGCCCGACATCGAACGCGCCGTGCTCTCCCGGCACAACATGGTGCTGCTCGGACTCCGCGGACAGGCCAAGACGCGCATTGCCCGCCTCCTGGTGCAACTCCTCGACGAATACATACCCGTCGTGGCTGGCAGCGAACTGAACGACGACCCGCTGGCGCCTGTCTCCCGCCACGCCCATGACCTCATCGCCGAAAAAGGCGACCAGACCCCCGTGGAATGGCTCCACCGCAGCCAGCGCTACGTCGAAAAGCTGGCCACCCCGGATGTCAGCATCGCCGACCTCGTGGGCGATGTGGACCCCATCAAGGCCGCCAGCCTCAAGCTCCCCTACTCCGACGAGCGCGTAATCCACTTCGGACTGATACCCCGCTCCCACCGCAGCATCTTCGTCATTAACGAATTGCCCGACCTGCAGGCCAGGATTCAGGTGGCCCTGTTCAATATTCTCCAGGAAGGCGACATGCAGATCCGCGGCTTCAAACTGCGGCTCCCACTGGACATCCAGTTCGTGTTCACCGCTAACCCGGAGGACTACACCAACCGCGGCAGCATCATCACCCCCCTGAAGGACCGCATCGAAAGCCAGATACTGACCCACTACCCGAAGACCATTGAAATCGCCCGGCAGATCACCTCGCAGGAGGCTCACCTGGTGCCGGAGCAAGCCGCCTGCATCCGCGTTCCCGCCATACTAAAGGACCTGCTGGAGCAGATTTCCTTCTCCGCCCGCGAGAGCGAGTTGGTTGACGAAAAAAGCGGGGTGTCCGCACGCCTCAGCATATCGGCCTATGAAAACCTTGTCAGTACCGCAGAGCGCAGGATGCTGATCAACAACGAATCCTCCACCGTGGCAAGGATCACCGATTTCTGGGGCGTCATACCCGCCATCACCGGCAAGGTGGAGCTGGTCTATGAGGGAGAACAGGAAGGCCCCTACTCCGTGGCGCTCCAACTCATCGGGGAAGCCATCAAGACCACTTTTCTGAACTACTTCCCCAACCCGGACAAACCTGCCAAGAAACAGGAGCGCGACCCCTACGGCGTCATCAAGGCCTGGTTCTCCGGCGGAAACAACGTCAGCCTGCTGAATGACGACTCCGACGAGCATTACCGCCAGGAACTCGAGAAAATAGCAGGCCTGCAGCGCTTGCCGGGCATGCAAGAGGTACCAGCCGAAGATACCTACACCTTCCGGGAACTAGTGCTCCATGGACTGGCCGAGTTCGACATCATCAACAAGAGCTTCATTGACGCCACCGTGACCTTCAACGATTCGCTGGCGGACATGCTCCGGGAGGATGACGAGGACACTGACAATGATGAGTTTTAATCATCCCGGGCTTTGATTTGCGCTTTTTTTTATGCAATTTGCCCCTTCCGGGACGGCATCCCCTTGCGGGCTCCCTTCCGGAGCAAGCCTTGTATCTCGAACTTCAAGCAGCATCCATGCGAATGAAACCATCCTCGATGCCCGGGGCCTTTCCCAGC
>JBEAYO010000203.1:0-6452 GCA_041159285.1 Bacteroidota bacterium
TCCGGGAGGCCAGCAGCGCCGGTCGCATCACTTACATTTTGAGTGCAATTGGAAAGAATTTTACCGCTATCCGGCAGATTGCCTCATCGGGAAATCGGAGCCATCCCCCCAAACACAAACAAAAAGTCGCCAAAATGCTGTTCCAGCGGAAGGTCTTTCACCAGCTTTTTTTCATGCAGGGAAAACCGCTGGTACCCCAGCGAAGCCATGAACCGGATAATCTCCTGCCGCTGCGGACCAGAAGTCTCAATCTGCAGCATCGGCCTGTGCTTTTCCAGCAGCCCGCGCAGCTCCGGGATCACCACCGTTTCGTACCCCTCGATGTCGCATTTGATGTAATCTATTTTTTCCAATGGCTGCAAGAGGCTGGAGGCCCTCACCATCTGCGCCTCAAAGCTGAAGTCCTTCGAATCGGGTTTCGCTTTGGTCACAATGCTCGCCAGGCCCGTCCGCAGATAGCCGTGCTGGTTCGGAACGCTGAGGGTGATCTTCTTCTCTTCCGTGCCCAGGGCATAGTTGTAGGCGATGCATTGCGGGTACTTGTCCGCTACTTTTTTCATGGCCCTGTAAAAAGGAGCAACGGGCTCTATGGCGATCACTTTCCCGGTTTTTCCCACGAGCTGGGCGAAAATCCGGGTGTAGTAGCCCATGTTCGCCCCGATGTCGATGACGGTGAATCCGGGTTTGACCAGTTGTCGCACGAAGTAATGAAAATCATAGACAGGATCGTTTTTTAGCAGTCCCAGCCTGTAAATCCATGGAAAGAAGAAACCCAGCAACTGGATGTACTTGTCTTGCCCGAGTGCCACAAACAGCCATTTCTTGAAGGTCCTGATCATGTAGTGCTGATTATTTTTGCACAAATTGAAAAAATTTTTTCGGCAATGCGGCCTGGCGAGACAATTATTTTCGTTCTGTGCCATTTTTGGGATCCGGGAACTGCAGGGCAGGGGTGGGCAATGTCGTCATATTAAGCTTATTCGCAACAGTTTAGCACCCCTTGCAGATGCTGTTTGTTTTCCGGAAAGAGGCTGTCTCAAAAGATGCGTTTGCGAGACGCCTTCCCGCCAAAGGCGGGGTTGTGTAAAATGTCTTTGCGGCTTGTTCCGCCGGCGCTGTCAGCAGTTCTGTCAGCACTTAGAGTGCTGACAGAACTTGTAGCACCGGGCTGTCAGCAGTTCTGTCAGCACTCCAAGTGCTGACAGAACTTGTAGCACCGGCGCTGCTCGCCTCACGGAAAGGGCGGTGGCAGCTTGAACAAGCGCAATTTAACGGCATTGGGGGTAGGGTGGTCAAAAAGGCACTCATTGATTGCCACCGCAAAAGCTGCCGGGGGATGGGCACTTATTGCTGTTTATTTCACTATTTTTGCCATTGTCCATCAAGCCACTTCCTGTAATCATCAAGCCACATCACTAAATCCAAATCGAATGCGCTTCCCGTTCTTTCTCATTTTATTGCTGCCCCTGACAGGCCTGGCCCAAACCGACAGCACCCACCTGCCGGCGGCAGCCGGCATCTACCCCAAGCCCCCATACCCCGAGCTGTTCAAGGCCATTCCACTGCCCGACGACGCCACCCCGGACTGGGCCCTGCTCATGTACGGGCAGGACCCCTGCGTCTGGGAGGTGGATTCGCTGTACAATGCCTACTACGCCGCCCATCCCTTTCAAAAAAACATCCACACCCAGAACTACCGCCACTGGCGCCGCCGCGTGGACCAGGCCCTCGACGGGCAGGGCTACTACCGACCCCTCTCCCGGGAAGCCGAGGACACCCTTTTCCAGCAAATGAAAGAACGATGGCAGGCAGCCGCCTCCAAAGGCAGCCCTCCCGGCTGGACCTGCCTCGGACCCCACGAGACCTACAAGAACGGCACCCTCACCCCCCACTCCCAGCAGGTGAACGTCTATTCCATCGACCAGTCCGCCAGCCATCCAGACATCCTTTATTGCGGGACCGAGGCTGGTGGCGTGTTCAAATCCACCGACCGAGGGCTGAACTGGTCGCTGGTCTCCGCGCAGGAGGTGTTTTGCGTCTCCATCACCGTCACGCAAATTCACCCGACCAATCCGGATGTCGTCTATATCTCCGGCAACAGCCGGGTTTACCGCAGCATGGACGGCGGTACCACCTGGTCAGAAGTCCTGTACCATGGCGGCACCGGGACGGAACTGAAGTTCCACCCGGCCCACCCGGATACCCTGATCTGCACCACGTCCAAAGGCTTGTACCGCTCCGTCAACGGCGGCAACAACTGGACGAAACTCTTCACCCAGGAAACCTGGGACGTGGATTTCCATCCCACTCAGCCCGATTCTGTCTATATCCTGAAAAACAACCCCACACTGAAGCGCCCGGAGGTCTTCGTCTCAGCCGATGCCGGCCAGACCTGGACCCTCAAGGACAGTGGCTGGTACCTCCCCTCCGACCCGGCCGCCGCCGTTGACCACGGCGGGAAAATCGCCATCCCGCCCGGCAACCCGAACCGCATCTACGCTGCAGTCATCGGCGACAGCAAGTCCGGCGACAACGGCTGGATTGGCGTGTACCGAAGCGACGACCGGGGCGAGACCTGGACCAATCCCGCCGGCCAGGACGGCGGGCCCTACCAGCCTGCCAACACCATGCCCTGGAACGTGGCCGCTTACTCCGACGGCTATCACCAGGGTTTCTACAATTTCGACATGGAGGCCTCCGACCTGGATCCCAACACCATCTGGATCGGCACCATCCGCCTGTCGGAATCAGCCGACGGCGCCCTGAGCTTCCAGGCCATCGGCGCGGCAGAAAGCCAGCGACTTAGCGATGTCCATGCCGATATCCAGGCCATCGAGGTCAACGGGGCGGACATCTGGGTCGCCTCCGATGGCGGCGTGAACTACTCCAGCGACGAGCTCATGAGCCACAGCTCCAGGAAAAAGGGCATCACCGGCTCCGACTTCTGGGGATTCGGCTCCGGTTGGAACGAGGATGTACTGGTGGGCGGCCGCTACCACAACGGCAACCATGGCTATTATCAGACCTACGGCACCGGCAACAGCCATGTGGCAGGCGGGGTGGAGGAGTCCACCGGCTATGTCCACCCCATGGAGGCCCGGCGGACCCTCTTCAGCCAGTGGTGGTCCGGCTACACGGCCGTCCGCCGCCTGGCTGCCAACCTGGGCGGTTCTTACGCCAATCTTCCTTCGGTAAATATCCTGCCGAACGAGGCCTACACGGAGTCCAATTCCAGCGGCATCTGGTTTCATCCCCTGCATGCCAATTATCTATATGCCGGGGAAGGCAGTTCCATCTGGCGCTCCGCGGATGGCGGCAGCTCCTTTTCTGTTCTAAAAGACTTCGGCGCCGGCGGCAGGACCCTGGAGATTGCCATCGGCCACAGCCAGCCGGACACGATGTATGTCGTCTTCAAGCCCTCCGGCACCAACGCTCGGGACATCTACCGCACTTTTGACGGGGGCGGCAACTGGGTCAAGCTGCCCGCCGTGCCTGCCAACAACCGCAACAAGCTGGAAATCAGCCTGAACCCTGCCAATGCCGCCGAAATCTGGGTCTGCGCCAACGACGGCGCCAATGGCAACAAGGTGTACCAATCCACCGACGCCGGCCAGACCTGGGCCAACCGGACCACTGCCGCCCTGGACGGCGAGCACCCGGTGGACATCCTCTACCAGGGAGGCGGCAACGGCATCGTGTATCTCGTTACCCGCAACTCCGTGTTTTACCGCGACCCGTCCCTGGCCGACTGGTTGGACTATGGATCCGGGTTGCCACTGGTCGTCAGTCCCCTACAAATGCAGCCTTTCTATCGCGACAGCAAGCTCCGGCTGGCTACCCGCGGCCGCGGCATCTGGGAGGTTCCCCTGGTGGCGGCACCTTCCCCCATGGTGCAGCCCATCACTTACGCTGATACCATCTACTGCTCCCGGGATACTGCTTATTTCGACAGCTATTCCATCCTGGATCAGACCGGTGCAAGCTGGCAATGGTCCTTCAGTCCTGCGCCGCTTTATGTCAGCTCCAATACCGCGCGCAACCCAAAGGTCGTGTTCGGCGCCGACGGCAGCTACACGGTGAGCCTGAGCGTCGCGGACGGCAACGGGCAGACCCACAGCCGCTCCCTGCCGGGCATGGTCACTGTCCTGAGCCGCTGCGACGCGGAAACCGTTCCCGGACAGGCCATCCGCCTGCAGCAATCGGGCGACTGGGTACAAACGCCTGCCCTGGATATCACGACCGGAACTTTCACAATCTCGGCCTGGGTCAAGCCCGACGGCATCCAGCCGGATTACTCCTCCGTGGTCATGAACGACGGCAGCAATGTGGCGGGATTCAACTTCCGCGAGGGCAACAACACCCTGGGCTACCACTATCCAGGCGGCGCCTGGTGGTGGGACTCCGGACTAATCGTCCCGCCGGGCGAGTGGTCGCACGTGGCCATGGTGGCCCGGCCGACGGGTATCACGCTCTACGTCAACGGAAGAGAAGCTACCCACACGGTCTCCCTGAGCCCGGTGCAGCTGACCAGCCTGAAAATCGGGAGCTACCGCGCCTGGAGCAGCCGCAACATGCGCGGGGAGATAGACGAGGTGTCTGTCTGGAACAAGGCACTGTCCCAGGAGGAAATCCGAGAGCTGATGCACCTGACCCTGGATGGCCAGGCCAGCGATCCCTCGCTCCTGCTATACTACCAGTTCAACGAGGCTGCGGGACAGGTACTGAACCGGGTTGGTGCGCCATCGCACGGCACCCTGGCGGGCTCGACCTCCCAGCGCATCACCTCCGATGCGCCGGTGGGCGGCGGCAGCAGTTCGCGGAAGACCGTGCAGTCCGCCGGGGCGCATGCCTTTCCGGCAGCCGGTGTCCGCCTCGTCTTTCCCGCCGGCGGCACGCTTCCGAACGGCGAGCTGGTCGCCTTCCGCCTGAACCTGCCCCCGGACGAGCTTCCCTCGTCCGATTCCCTGGCGGGCCGCTGCTATTGGATCATCCGGAATTTCGGTGCCAACGAGACGTTTTCACCCCTGGACAGCCTTGTGCTGGAGCAGGTCAGTCCCCTGGGGCAGGTGCCACCGGCCACCCTGCAGCTGTTCCGGCGCGCTGCCAACGGCTTCGGCCCGACCTGGGGTAGCTCGGTTGATACGGCCAATTCGGTCGTTCTGACAGCGCCCCTGCAGGCCAGGGTGTCCTTCCACGCCGGTTCCGGGCTCACCTCCTTCGGCCAACTGGCCATGACCCGTCCGCCGGTGTCCTGTCCGGCGCTGGCCTTGAAATCGCCGCCTTCCGGCTTTGTCCTGGACAACGGCTGTGCGGACATGAGCGACTCCATCCGCTGGCATTTCGCCTGGCCCGCCTGTGCCGATGCCACGGCTTATGAATTGGAAGTAGTAAGGTCGGGCAACCCTGCGCCGGTCATCCGGGAGCTCCAGCTCACCGATACCGTCTATCACTACCGGCAGTTGGCCAATTATTCCCAGCAGCCGGGCTGGCAGGCCCGGGTGCGCAGTTTCATCCAGGGCTTGTGGGCTCCCTATTCCGACTGGTTGCCCTTCAGCCTGGAAGCGTCAGGCACCGACTGCGGCAACCCCTGTGCCGGCAGCATCCTGGTGCTGGACGAGACCCCGCTCGTTCCGAACGAGTACCGCGCCTCCGGGCGGATTGAATCGAAGGGGCTGGTTGCCCCCGGCACCGGTGTGAGTTTCCAGGCGTTGCAGCAGGTGGACCTGCTCGCAGGGTTCGAGGTGTTGAAGGGCGGGGTGCTGGTGGTGAGCATGGGAGGGTGTGATTGAGGGGAAGGCAAAGTTTTCCTTGAAGGTTGGTCGGCAGGGCGCAGCCCCGCGCCCTTTCCGGGGAGGCCAGCGGCAATCTGCAAGGGTGGCTGAACAGTTACAAAAGTGGACTTGTTTAGGCGGGTCAGCGAAGTGGGAAAAAAGTGCTATTTTCTTCCCACTTGAAGGCTTTTTTAGGGAGAATAGCCCAGCTATTTGACCTGAAAAAGGCACAAAGTGGGAAGAACAGCGCCTTTTTGCCCCTTCGATGACCCCGCCGAAACAAGCCTAGTAAACCGCAAGGCCGTCCGCCGTCCGCCGTCCCCCGTCTCCCGCCCAAATACTCCGACGGCAACTTCCCAAACCTCTCCCTCATCAGGCGCGCAGAATACTGCGTGGTCTTCATCCCCACGGCATAGCAGACCTCCCCGACCGTGTCATATCGCCCTGACTCCAGCAGGCGCCTGGCCTCCATCAGGTACCGATTTGGTGTCAGGCCGGTGAGGGACTTTAACTTGTACTGCAGGGTGCGCTCGGTGATGTTCAGCGCTTGTGCCAGTTGAGGGACAGAAAAGCGCGCGTCATGCAACCTCGCCTTCACAAGGGCCTCCAGTTCCGCCAGCCACTGTCCGTCCGGGTTAAGGGAATCAGGCCGATTCGCCGGTTGTTCAAGGGGCTGCGCTG
>JBEAYO010000204.1:0-6422 GCA_041159285.1 Bacteroidota bacterium
AGCCAAACCGCGGCGGAAGGGGGATTTTGGGCATTCGGCCGGCCGCAGGCCGGCCGAATGCCCATTCCGGGGTGCGCTTGCCAAGCAAATGCCCATTCCGGGATGCGCAGGCCGGCCGAATGCCCATTCCGGGGTACGCAGGCCAAGCGAATACCCATTCCGGGGGGCGATTGACACTGGCAGAACGGATGGCCGGGTCTTTTGAGACAGGCTCGGGCTTTCAGGGCGAGGGGCTACGCCCCGCGCCCATCTCCTGCCCCCGAATTCACACCAGCATGAGCTACTTGCAAGACGCCATAAGACAACTGCTGCGCACCATCTTTGACATACGGGACGGTGAGCTGCGCCGTGCCGTCCTCATGCAAGCCGTCATCTTCCTGCTCATCTCCACCCTCCTCATAGTAAAACCAACCGTCAACGGACTCTTCCTCAGCCGCTTTGGCGTGGAAAAACTGCCCCATGCCTTCCTGCTCGTAGCCGTGGCAGCCGCCATCGTCTCCGCCGTTTACTCCAGGCTGCTGTTCTCCATCTCCCTGCACCGCATCATGCGCGGAACCCTCTGGTACTCCGTGCTGTCACTCCTGGCCTTTGGCTGCTTCCTGCTGTTCGGCGTGATGGAGGAACTGGTCCTCTTCCTGTTTTACATCTGGGTTGCCATATTCGCGCTGCTGTCCACCTCCCAGTTCTGGGTGCTGGCCAACCTGGTGTTCAACGCCCGGGAAGCCAAGCGACTGTTCGGATTCATCGGCGCCGGCGCCATCGCCGGCGGCATCTTCGGAGGATACCTCACCTCCCTGCTCGCCAGCTTCATGCGCGTGGAATTCCTGCTGTTCGTCTCCGCACTCCTGCTGCTCATCTGCCTGCCCGTGCTGCAAAAGGTCTGGCGGGAAAACCTGACGGCTGCCCAGCCTCATTTCCAGCATCAAAAGCAGTTGCCACGGCTGACGGAAAGCCCGGTGAGACTCATCCTGCAATCCCGGCACCTGACCTATATCGCAGGCATCGTCGGCATCAGCGTCATGGTCGCTAAACTGGTGGATTACCAGTTCGGCGGCGTGGCTGCCGCCGCCATCGGGGAACCCGACCGGCTGACCGCCTTTTTTGGATTCTGGTTCTCCACCTTCAACCTGCTCTCGCTGCTGCTGCAACTGTTCTTCACCCGCCGCGTGGTGGGGCTGTTCGGCGTCGGGCCTTCCCTGTTTTTCCTGCCCTCCGCCATCGCCTTCGCCGCCGGCATCCTCGTCTTTTCCCCCGCCTGGCTGCCAGCCGCCGTCTTCCTGAAAATGTCGGACGGCAGCCTCAAGCAATCCATCAACAAGGCGGCCATGGAACTCATCATCCTGCCCATTCCCGCAGCAATCAAAAACCAGACGAAGACCTTCATAGACGTCTTCGTGGACAGTGCGGCCACAGGCATCAGCGGCCTGGTGCTCATCTTCCTGATCAAGGGACTGGAGTTGCCGGTGTACGCCGTCAGCCTGCTGATACTGGCCCTGATAGGCGGCTGGCTCTTGCTCGCGGTCAAAGTGAGGAGGGAGTACATCCATTCCTTCAAGCTCAAAATCGAAGACGCCGGCGGCGAGGAAGCTGCCGAAAGGAAAATCGTTGACCTCTCCGACGAGGCGGTGGTCAAGGGGCTGACGGGAGTGCTGGAAAATGGCGCGGAAAAGCAGGTGCTCTACGTGCTGGAGTTGATCAGGGATTTCCGCTCCGACCAGTTTTTTGAGCCGGTGACAAGGCTGCTGAGCCATCCCGCTTCCACCATCAGGGCCGCCGCCATTGCCGCCCTGCAAACCTGCACCAAAAGGCCCGTCCCCGAGAAAATAGAACCCCTGGTGAACGACCCTTCCCTGCGCGTGAAAATCGCCGCCTTTGAGTATTTGCTCGACTTCGTCCCCGGCCGGCAATCTGCCCTGATGAATGAGTACCTGGCCCATCCAAACTACCAGGTGCGCGGGGCCGCCCTGGTGACGCTGGCCCGCGACACAAGCGACAATCCCTCCCTGAAACTGGCTTTCGGCCTGGGCGGGCGGATCATGGAATTGCTGCAGCAGCAGGCAGCAAGCTCCGACCCCGATCGGCAGCGGTTCGAGAAGCTGACTGCGCTGAAGGCCATCGGCTATGCCAACCTGCCGGAATTGCACGAACAGATTTTTCCATTTTTCTCAGACGAGGATCCGGCGGTGGTGACGGAGGCCATACGTTCTGCCGGCCACACCCTGAGCCCTATTTTCGTCAGCCAGTTAACCCGCTTCCTGGTCCTGCCCGCTTTCCGTGAGGAAGCCGCTGAAGCACTGGCATGCTACGGCATCGCCATCATCCCGGAGCTCAGGAAACTGGTCAATTCCCCGGATTGCCCCCTGGAAATCATCAGGATGTTCCCGCTGGTGGGCAAGAAGGTCAACTCCCAGTGGTCGGTGAATTTTCTGCTGGAGCTGTTTGACCACGAGGACACGGTGCTTCAGGAAAACGCCTTGCATGCCCTGAACTTCTTGCACAACCAGCACGCCTACCTGAAGGTTGACAACAAGAAAATCGTGGGTCGGATCCTGCAGGAGGCCCGCTTGTATCAGGAGACACTTCCCTTGCTGTACATGCAGATGAACCGGTGGGAGGAACAGTCGCCGGGAGCGGTGCCTGCCGGGGGAGAGGAGTTGCTCGAGGCCCGCAGGGGGCTTGCCCGCCTGCTGGAGCAGCGCCTTGACCGTAGCCTGGAGCGGATTTTCAGGCTGCTGGGATTGAAATACCCCTCCGAGGACATCGTCGCAGCCTATAAGAGCCTGAGAAGCCAAAAAGAAGACCTGCGCATCAACGCCCTGGAGTTCCTGGACAACCTGTTGGAACCCAATTTGAAAAAAATGCTCATGCCCATCGTAGAAACGGCCGCGCTGGAGAGCCTCACAGAAGAAACAATCAGCACCCTGCACCTGAAGATTCCCGAGGAATACGAGTGCTTCAGGATGCTGCTCCGCGGCAAGGATGTGCGCATCAAGCTGGCGGTGCTATACCTGATCGCGCAACTCGGGGATGCGCAATACCTGCCCCTGGTGTACGAGCGCATCAACAGCGATGGTGAAAAGGTGCGCGAATACGCGAGAAATGTCCTGAGGGAATTTGACAAGAATCCCGATTGAAACCTGTACTGCTCCCTTTACAGTCTGCTATTCAAGGGCACCGCCTTGCCGCCTGGCACCTCCTTCGAGATTTGCTTCAGGTACTCCGAACTGCGCGCCTGCTTGTTCTCCACAAAGGGGCGGACCTGGAAAAGCCACAGTTTTCCATCCTTGAACCCGCATTCCACATCAAAAGGAGGTTGCATGTCCGGATAGTTCTGGTACAGGTCGCGGGCCAGCAGCCGGAGTTGGTAGATATCCCCTTGCGTCAGCAGAAAATGGTCGAAAGCGGCGTGCCTCGCCTCCGTTCCTCCCTCGGCTGGCAGGCGCCGGTACAGGGGCTCCCGCGCCGGCGACAGCAGGTAGTTGCTGCCGTCGGAACGAAGCAGATAGGTCTCTGCCGCCTGCCCTTCCACCGCCCCGCCGGCACCCCGGCTGAAGGCTGCCGTCATGTCATCCTGGCCGCCGCCACCCAGCCCCGTAGTGATTAGCACCCCGGAGTAATCGACATCCACGGAGGGAATGACCAGCAGCGAGGGGAAGACGTTCTCCGGGTTTAGCAGGTAGTTCTGCCGCCACTTGTAGCTGCGCTCGGTGTAGGGGGAAGCCCACACATCCCGGATGCCCTGCCAGATCTTCTCTTCTTTCAAAACGTTGAATACCGTGAGGTTGAGGCCGGCGCCGGTGAAGTCCTTCAGATCCTCCATGTTCGTGTCGCTGCGCAGAAATACGGGTACCTTGCCCAGCTCCTTTCCAAAGGTGTGGTAAAAGCCGCGCTTGAGGCCGGCGACAAAGTCCGGCATGAGGTTGATGCGCTGTATCGCCTCCCGCAGCACCGCCAACTCTCCCAGGATGTAGCGCTCCACCTCTGCGGCAGGCTGGCCGGCAGCCTCCATGTCCTGTGCTTTTTTGAAAATGCCGGTCAGAAAAGCCCAGTAGCTTATTTTCTTCCCCGGCATAGTCTGGTCGAGGTGCTGCCGGAAGATGCCGAATGGAATGACCAGTCCCTCGGTGACCTGCTCCGGGAACAGTTGTTTGAGCTGCCCAAGGTTGGCGGCCTTGGGGCCGCAGACCTTGCCGGACAGGGAGGCATTGACCTCCCGCAGGTCGAGGATGCTGCGCTGATACAGGTCCATTTTCTCCAGCGGCACGGCAATGCGTTCTTCCTTCCGCTTTTTGACCTCGAGCAGGCTTTTCTCCGCCGGGCTCATGTTTTCCGCCAGTTTCATGATTACCGTGCCGTTGCCGGATACGGCAAAGAACACCTGCCTTCCGTTGTAGCGGCGCAGGCTCTCCAGCTGTCCGGCTGTGATGACGGCATTCGGGATGCCCAGGTTGCGGGCCAGCAGCTGGACATGGGATACCAGGTTGCCTTCAGTGACGGTGGCGATGCCGGCCACTGGCTTCAGGTCGGCCGGCGGCCGGTTGAAGAGGTAGATTTTGTCCTTTGAAAAAGTGAGGCCGGCGCCATTTCCCCCGGCCACGACCAGTTCTCCCAGGGCATAGCCCGGATTGAGTCCCTGGATTTGTCCCTGTCCGGGCATATCCAGGACCTGGTTGGTCCATCCGGACTCCCTGGTGACCAGGTCGCCGAGCTGGCTGATGCTCTGGCCCAGGCTCAGCAGCACGGAGCTGCGGATGCGGTCGTCGGTGAAGCCGGCTGCCAGGGGCTCAAAGCCGTTGAATTGGGCCACCGTTTCCCGGTACACGGCCGACACCATCCCTGAGCCCCAGGCCACCAGGCTCCGGCTTCTCGCCAGGCGGTCGTGCAGTTCCGCGATGTCCACTGTCTCCGTCTGAGGCACTGCCATGGCCCCTTCCACCGCCTGCCATTCCCAGATTTCCAGCAGGCCGGTGCCGGCCGCCGCCATGCCGGTGTAGCAAATCTTGTTCATCAGGCCGGAGAGGTCCGTCACCCGCCACGCCGCGACATCGCGAAAGAACAACTCCTCCAGGGCACAGGAGAGGTCGAGCATTGCCAGCCGGGCCTTGCTGCCCTTGATGCCGGTGAATTCCAGCCTTATTTTCCAGAGCAGCTCGGCCGTGGCGATGGCCCTTGCCTGTTCCGGCTGCGCCTGCCCGAAGGTCTGCAGGTACTGAGCCACGAGTCTGGCCAGCTCGCTGTCTCCCGGCAGCTGCCGGGCGTATTTCCCCAGCGCGGAGAGGTTGACGGGCTGGTACATTTTCTCGAGGCCGGCGATGAGTTCACCCAGTTGTCCGAGCAAGGCGGGGCTGAGTTTTGCGCGGTGTTGCTCCCTGAAGGCATAGACGCGTCCCAGGTCCGAGGATTCCGGCTGGCCGTGCAATTTCACGCGCAGGTCGTTGAAGGGGGAGTATTGCTCGGCGATGAGCTTCGACAGGGCGCGGAGCTGTTGCGTATTGTTGTCGTCCCCCTGGTGGGGGATGTCCCGGGCAGCCTGCCGCAGCAGGAAATAGTGTTGCCGGACGACTTCGTCCTGGCCGAGCAGCCAGGACAGGAAGTCGATGCCCCAGGCCTCCTCGTCTTCGATCTGCCGGGCGCCCCGGTAGTAGCGAGCCCGGCGAAGGATCCAGCCGTCGTCAATGGATTGCAGGTATTTCTCCAGTTGGTATTGTTTGAGGCGGGACTGGTAATTGCGGGCATCCCAGAAATCCTCCTTGGGGGTGGTGGACAGGATTTGTCCGAGGAAGACGTGGTTGGAGGCCGCCAGGGCGACGACCTCGTCCCGGTAGCGGGCGCGCTGCACCCCGCCGGGTTCCGGGCAGCTCTGCTGTCGCGGGACGGCGAAGGAGCCGTCGTGGCAGAACCAGCGGATGTCCTTGTAGGGACCCCGGATTTCCTGCTTGCAGCGGCTGACCAGGTCGCGGATGAAGGCGTTGTTTTTGGCCTGAGCTGCTGCCTGTGCTGAGAGGAGCGTCAGCCATGAGAGGATGAGGATTGTTTTTTTCATAAGGTTGAGTGATTTTGGGATTTTGTGACTTGCGGGAAGCGCGCTGCTGTGAATCGGCTTAGGTGAGGTAGGGGAGTTGCATGATGCTTATTTTTTTAATGCTTGGTTCAATCGCTCAAATATACAACGTCGGCGGGAATTGGAAGCTGGTGTGCCGTTTTTTTTGGTTAGTGCCGGGGAGCTGCGACTTTTGCTGATATATGCCGGCTCTGGTGGAAGGAGTGTTGCTGAATGAGGTTGTCTAAAAGCCCCCGACAATTTATTCCGCTGGTGCCGCCTGGCTCCCGGAAAGTGCGTTCTGCGGGCTGCAGGCCCGCGCGCCTTTTGCAAGAAGAAGCCCAGCGACAGGGTCTTTTGAGATTTGTTCCGCCGGTGCCGC